>JAPUJS010000048.1 GCA_027296045.1 bacterium
AAGGATGTCCTGCGCTCCCTCCATAAGCTCCCTCGTGGTCAATCTGCTGCCACACCGGCTTGTTCTCCAACTCCCCTTCCACATAATTCGGCAGCGGAATATCCTGCAACACCTCCCGATACTGTTCCAATACATCCCGGGGCGGATCAAACGCGTGATGCGGATCATATGGGTTGAGCGAAAACAGCCACGGCTTGCCCACTTCGCCCGCCCGTCGAATAAATGTCATCGCCCGCTCCACACAAAACGTCGTCTGACTGTGTTCCTCCGACGGAATCACCTTCACATGATCGGGAGATCCTTCAAAAGGCTCCGAACCCCGTTCCAGACCCTTATCCCGTAACCACTGATGATATTCATTGGTCGGCCACCCGGCACCCGCATCGTGCGACCAGAAAAACTGATCGTACCCATCGTCAATCCGCCGCTCCGTCCCATGACAAACGCTGGGATTACAAGTCGAAATATGCAACTTCCCCGACAACCCGCACACATATCCCGCATCGTGCAGCAACTTCGTCACCAGCACCTCATCCTCCGGAATCGACTGCCCATTCTGCCGACACCGCGTCGTCCGCGGATACCGCCCCGTCAAAAAACTCGCCCGACTGGGTGTACACACCGGACTTTGCGAAAACGCATAATCAAACACCACACTCTCCCGAGCCAACCCATCCAGATTCGGCGTCTCCACAAACCTATTCCCATAACACCCCAGCGTATCAAACCGCTGCTGATCCGTACAAATCCACAAAATATTCGGCCGTCCATCTGCCATTCGTCTCTCCATATCAGGAAGGGTGGTGGAAGGGTTCCGTGGCCCTTCGTGCTTCTTCGTGTCTTTCGTGATCCTGCCTTTGGGGAGTGGACGGTGTGGATCTACGGCCCTCTGCGATCCTGCTTCTCACACTTCAGGTTTTTCAAGATCTCCATCAGGATGCTCCGTCGATCTTCTCCGCCTTTTCGTTCAACCGTTCTTCCGAATCCGTACCACGCATTGCCCCTGTCTGAGACCGCACCCGATCTGCAACCTTCTCATACCCTTCCGGATGGCCGCCCATCGATCCGATCGACCCATCGATCTTCTCCGCTTTCTCATTCAACCGCTCTTCCGAATCCGTCCCACGCATTGCCCGCGTGTGAGGCGCAATACGGGGTGCCACAATCATATGCCCCCGCCTGTTGGGTTTCGACCCGGCCTTCGTGCCATCAATCAGCAACTTCAAATCGGCAATATCCGCCCGCCACGACAACAGCGCATGCACCAGCTCGTGCTTCACATCCTGATAATCCGGATGATCGTACAAATCCTCCCGCTCCAGCGGATCGTTCTCCCGGTCAAACAGCCGTCCCGTACTCTCTTCCAGATAATACTCCAGTTTCCACCGGCGCGTTGCCAGAGCACACGACCGATAAACCGTTGCCACCGCACACCGCCTGGGCGACCGTTCGCCGTTCTTCAACGCCGTGAACAAATCAAACCCCTGCATCGTCTGACACCCGGTTCCCGCAGCGCCCAACAAACTTGTCGTAATATCATTCCAAATTGCAAAATCTCGCGTCTCCCCCTGTGGCAAAGTTCCGGGCATCGACATAATAAATGGCACCCGCCAGGTAGCATCGTACCAGTTGTGCTTGTCGTTAAACCCGTGGTCAAAATACTGCTGTCCGTGATCGGACGTAAAAATCACCAGCGTATTCTCCCGCAACCCACTCTCGTCCAGATAATCAATCAGCCTTCCCAACTGGGCATCGCAATACGCTGCAAAGCTATAATACAACCGGCGCACCTGGTCGATTGTCTCCAGATGCTCCGTCTCAATAATCCGCCCGATCGCCTCCCGCCAATACGTCACATCTGTCTTCGACTCCCCCTCCAAGGTCCGGTTCTCTTTCCCGATCCCCAACAACCGCTTTGTATGTTCCGGCTGCCGCTGTTCTTCCCCATCCACATAATTCAATTCGGGCAACGGAATATTGTCATAACACGTCATCCACTTCCCGGGCGGCGTCTCCGGCGGATGGGGCGCAGGCATCGAGCAAAATGCAAAAAACGGCCCCGATCCAGCTTCCACCACCTTAGCAATCTCCTCCATTGTCTTGTTCACCAAATACGTCTCCCGGAAATGCTCTTCTGGCACCGGCGTTGGATGCACATGTGCATCGTGTGGTGAATACCCGTGTTCTTCCAGATAGTCGTTATATTCATCTCCCCGAACCACATCAAACGAATCCGGAACCTCCCCAAAATGCGTCTTCCCCACCATAATATTCGTATACCCCTCCTCCTTCAACAAATCTGGAAACGTCGGAAAATGCGTCTGTCGCGTGGTCCCATTCTCAATCGCTCCGTGAATCGGCGTGTGGAGCCCCGTCAACAAACACGACCGGGCAGGCATACACACCGGCGAAGACGTATGCGCCTGTGTAAACAGTACCCCTTCCCTGGCCAACTTATCTGCACACGGAGACACCGCATGTGGATTTCCCATACACTTCAACGTATCCCATCGCTGCGTATCGGTTGTAATCAACAATAGATTTGGTTTGTCAGCCATAATTCCTTCCTATTTAAAATCGTTTTCTTGTCTCAAATTTGGACGTAGACGTTTCGAGCGCAAATGTCCAGGCCCTCACCCTGTCGGGCTGCGCCGACGTCCCTCTCCCGTAACGGGAGAAGGAGTGATAGGTATATTAAAAAACAATCGGTTGGATGGTTTCCCTCAAGCGATCTTCTCCCCCTCTCCCGTTTTTTTGGGAGAGGGGGCCGGGGGGTGAGGTCCGCTTACCGAACACAAAACCTCCGAAACGGATCCTCCGTCTCCTCACACCACGCTAACAACCGTTTCCGGTGATCGTCCAGCACATCCCGATATTTCGCATCCACCGCCAGATTCACCATCTCCCCCGAATCCGTTTCCAGATTCACCAGCTGCTCCCGATACCGCCCAATTGGATACACACTGTACTTATGCTGCTCCGTCACCAGCGCCCGGGCGATCATATCCCCACCCGGTCCGCTGCCAAGCCCCAATTGCGTCTCCACCACCAGTTCGTTCCGCCAGTCCGACGGTGCTCGCCCTTCTGCCAGCGCTCGCACACTCGCCCCGGCCAAATCCTCCGGCACATCTACGCCCGCATAATCACACAGCGTCGGCACCAGATCCAGCCCCAGCGACACCAGATGCGATTCGTCCACCCCACCTGCCTGCGTCGTCCCCTTTTGACTCACAATAAACGGAATGTGAATACACTCTTCCCACAGCGCCGTCTTCTGATTCCAGTGGTGTGCCCCGTGCCCATCGCCGTGGTCACTCACAAAAATCACCACCGTATCTTCCTCCAGCCCTAACTCCCGCAAACCGTCCAGCAAAACCCCGATCTCCGAATCGACCTTCTCACACAGCCGATAATACAACTGTCGAAGATGCCGCCAATCTTCATCATTGTACTCTGTCGTCGGATAGACTCGATTGCTCGCCCGACGCAAAAATTCAAGCGCATCGGGTGCAAACGGCGGGATGGCAAAATTCTGCGGCAAACTCGGACATTCTTCTATTGGCGCATCCGCCACCTCCCCCTGTGGCAAGGGCTGATTTCGCGCCACCTGGCAGATATCGTGCGGATTAATAAACGACGCCACCAGGAAAAACGGCTCTTCCGGTCGCTCCTTCAAAAACTCCAGACACTTGAGCGGCACCCCCGCATCGTCGTTTCCTGACAACAACACCTGATATCCAAACCCCTCCATCGTCACACTCGGCACATGCCATTTCCCCGCATAAGCACACGCATACCCGCCTGCCCGCAGCAAATTGCCCATACCTCGCGTTCTCAAATCTTCCCGCATCTCCCCCCCGTTCGA
Organism: bacterium; assembly: GCA_027296045.1. GTDB lineage: Bacteria > Latescibacterota > UBA2968 > UBA2968 > UBA2968 > JAPUJS01. Next base: position 3,866 of record JAPUJS010000048.1, read on the forward strand.
GATGATCCCCGTCTGGTGCGGCATGAACCCCGTCATAAAACTCGCACGACACGGCGCACACAACGGCTGCGGACAATACGCACGTTCAAACCGCACCCCCGTTTCTGCCAAACGATCCATCGCCGGTGTATGCAAATCACTATTTCCCGCACAACTCATTGCACCTGCAAACTGTTGGTCGGTGACAATGAACAACAGATTGGGTCGATCGCTCATAGAAATCTCCTTAAAGTTGGATCACGAAGGGTTGGGGAGATCTGGTCTGCCTCACTAAAACACTAGGGAATTCGTGTCGGGAATTTGGATAGATCCCCTAATAAAGCGATGTCATCATTCCCTTTCAAGCAGAAAAAGTACAGCCATTAGGCGTTTCACAAACATCTGCATTACAGTTTCAACTGTTCATATATTGTACACTTCACTGACTAAAAAAAAGTCTTTGCGATAACAATTTTAATTAACATATTGTTATCGCATAAAAAACTACGCTTAATACATTCAAGTGTCCAATCGTTGAACACTTTCGCCTGAATCTCTATCCACACACAATACTATTATAACCATATATTAAACAAATATTTACATTAAAATCATCTTCCTGGCATCCTGCTTGCATATACCAGCCTTCAGAATCCTGTTGGATCTGGACTTGACTACAAAGAGGAATGCTATGGAAACCGCCTATCTCCGGGAAACCACCTGGGAAACCGTCGATCAATCTCACGATCCGGCTGCCTTTGTCACCTATCTGGACCGGCTGGGTCAGGCCCCGGTCATGCAGGACTTTCGAACCCGGTTTCTGGACCGACTGCCCTACCGCCCGGGAGACCGGATTCTGGATGCCGGGTGTGGCATCGGCAGCGACACGCGACTGCTGCAACAACGGCTGGGTTCTACCGGCCAGGTGGTCGGTCTGGACGCCAGCCATCACATGCTGCAACGCGCCCGGTCGATCCCGTGCGAAAACACACCTGAATTCGTCCATGGAAATATCACACACATCCCGTTTGCAAGCGCCAGCTTCCACGGCGTCTACTGCAATCGGGTCCTGATGCACCTGCACGATCCGCTTACAGCCGTCCGGGACATGCTGCGTATCCTCAAGCCCGGAGGCTGGATGGTCCTGTTTGAGCCCGATTGGTCCTCGGCCAGCATCGAACCCGACAATTACATTGCCCGAACCCTTTTGGACATGCACTGCCAGGATTTTAAAAACGGTGCCATCGGACGCCAGCTCACCTCTCTGGCACAATGGGCTGGTGCCCGGGTGGTACACGTAGCCACGCACCGCTGCACACTTTCCAACTATCGAACCGTCCGTTCCACGATGAACTTGGAACGGTCTCTGAACAAGGCCGTTCGATCCGGACGCCTCTTGCAGCAGCAGGCAGAAACCTGGCGCGCCCAGAGGGTCGAAAATCCAGATCTCTTCCAGTTACAGATTACCTGTAGTGTCTGTATTGCTCGAAAAAGTCGCCGTTGATGGCTTGACTGCAAACACGTGGAGGGAACATCGATGGACATCTTTGTCCAGGTCACGGCAAGCGGGCTTGCTCTGGGTTGCGTCTACGCCCTGGTTGCCCTGGGTTTTGTGCTCATCTACAAAGCCACCGAGGTCATGAACTTCGCTCAGGGCGAACTCATGATGGTGGGTGCCTACATCTACTTCTCCCTGACCACCTCCTTCGGCCTGAGCCCCCTCCCGGCCCTCCTGGCCACCCTCATCCTGGCCGCACTTTTAGGCGCCTTTATCGAACGCGTCGTGATGCACCCCCTGATCGACGAAGAGCCCTTCATTCTCGTCATGGTCACCATCGGCCTGGCCACCGTCCTGAGGGCCGTCACCGGCATGATCTGGTCTCACGACACCTATGACATCCTCTCTCCTATCCCCGACACCACCCTGCATTTTGCCGGCGCCATCATCCCCCTGATAGATGCCTGGACGGTCATCGGCACCATGATCCTCAGCCTCCTGCTCTTTGTCTTCTTCAAATATACCCGCACCGGCACCGCTATGCGCGCCGTGGCCCAGAACCGCTACGCCGCCCAGTTGATGGGCATCAGCGTCCAGCGCATGTTCACACTCACCTGGGCCCTGGCCACCGTCGTCGGCGCAATAGGCGGCATCTTTCTGGCCGACATCTCCTATCTGCACACCAACATGGGCTTTATTGGCCTGCGCGCCCTGCCCGCCATGTTCCTCGGCGGCATGGACAGCATCCCCGGCGCGCTTCTGGGCGGCCTGGTCATCGGCCTGGCCGAAAACCTCTCCGGCGTCTACGTGGGCGGCGGCGTCAAAGAAATCGTAGCCTACGTCATCCTCCTGGCCATCCTGCTCATTCGCCCCACCGGCTTTTTCGGCACACCAGAGGAAAAACGCGTATGACCGCCAAAGCCCGCGATCTCATCATTTCCTATACCGAGGACCTCCAGCTCCTCCGGACCGGCGTCCAAAAATTCTGGTTCGGCATCCTCCTCCTAACCCTGGCGATCGCCCCCTGGGCAGGCGCCTCCCTGGGTGGCAACTACATCCCCTACCTGCTCAACCTCACCGGCATCTCTGTCATCGTCGCCTTAGGCGTCAACCTGATCATTGGTTGGGCCGGCCTCATTTCTCTGGGCCAGGCCGCTTTCCTGGCCGTGGGCGCCTACACCTCCGGCATCCTGGTCAACCAGCTCGGCTTCCCCTTCGGGCTCGCCCTCATCGCCGCCGGCCTCTTCAGCGGACTTCTCGGCCTGATCGTCGGCCTGCCCGCCCTGCGCCTCAAAGGCCTCTACCTGGCCCTGGCCACCCTGGCCTTCCAGTTCATTCTGCAACATATCCTGGTCCACGCTGAAAGTCTCACCGGCGGTCCCAACGGCATGATGGTCCCCCGCCCCAAATATCTGGACACCGACATTCGCTATTATTACATCATCACCTCCATCGCCGTCCTCCTGGCCTTCGGTATGACCAACCTGGCCCGTTCCCGCTTCGGTCGGGCCTTCATTGCCCTGCGGGACAGCGACGTGGCCGCCGAAGCTGTAGGCGTCAACCTGGCCTATTACAAAACCCTGGCCTTTGGCCTCAGCTCCGCTTACACCGGCATAGCCGGAAGCCTCTTTGCCCACTATTACAACTACATCGGCCCCGACCACTTCACCCTCCCGCTCTCCATCGAATACATCGTTATGATCATTGTAGGCGGCATCGGCTCCATCCTGGGCTCGATCCTGGGTGCTATTTTTATCACCCTGATGCCCGAAGGCGTCCGCCTGCTCGAAAGCTGGGCCCGGGAAATCGCCCCGCACCTGGTCTTCCCGGACCTGCGTGCCATTGTGGTCGGCGCCGTCCTGATCCTCTTCATCGCCTTTGAACCCGAAGGACTGGCCGGGCGCTGGCGAAAGATTAAGGAGTACTGGACGGAGTGGCCGTTTTGACCCTCACCCCGTTTTTGGGCGCCTGGACGGCAACCCAAAGACATCCCTCTCCCGGGGCGGGAGAGGGGCTGATGTGGGATCACGATTGTGATTACCGTCCATTCATTTTGAAAGGAACCTGAGATGCGGACCCTGATCGGTTTTCTCAGCCTGGCCGTCCTGCTGATGGCCGCAACCCCTGCAAGCAGTGACCCCGGTGTCACAGATACGTCCGTCAAAGTCGGGATGATCGCTGACCTGACCGGTCCCATTGCCTTTGTCGGTCAGGAGGCCACCGCAGGCGCACGGATCTACCTGCAACACATCAACGAGCAAGGCGGCGTGCACGGCCGCAAAATCGAACTCATCGTCGAAGACGACGGCTACCAGCCTCCCCGCACCATTGCAGCCTTTCGCAAGCTCGTGGATCGAGATCGCATCTTCTGTTTTGTCGGAAACATAGGCAGTCCGACCACTGTGGCCACCTTCCCCTTTGTGAAACGTGAACGCATCCCATTGATATTGCCTCTTTCTGGTGCCACACCGATGACCACGCCGCCCAAACGTTACGTCTTTGGCTGGGACCCTTCTTATGCGATGCACTCCTGGATCATCGTGAAATATATTCGGGAAATCCAGAAAGCCCCCTCGGCCAGGCTGGCCATTCTCTATCAAGATGACG
>JAPUJS010000480.1 GCA_027296045.1 bacterium
CGGGGTCCAGTTTGTCGATGCCGTTTGGGACGCCGGATGTGTTTCCGACGCTGTGCGGATTGGCGGGGCTGGATGTGCCAGCCGGGCTGGATGGGAGTGATTTTTCGAGGGCGATTCTGGGCCGGCCCGATGCGCCCACACAGGAATATGCGTATATGACAATGCACCACACTTTTGTGCTGTGGCCGGGCTGGCGGGGCGTACGGACGGAGCGGTATAATTATGCCCGGCTCGAATCGGCGCCCTGGGTGTTGTTCGACCTGGAAAACGACCCCTATGAAGAGCATAATCTGGTGGGTGAGAATCCGAATCTGGTCGCTGATATGGAGGCGCTGTTACAAGAAGCAATGGCAGCAAATGGGGATTCGTGGCGGGGCATTCCACAGGAATGTGGGGATTGGGAGCAATGGCAGGGTAATAAACAAATTCAGCAACAGGGTCCTGATGCAGTGTATCCTGGATCGGAGATTGCACGGGAAGGGACGGGTGCAGCAACAGATCTTTGATGGGGTGTATCCTATCGACCCCGGCGTGTTGGGTTGAGGTGGAAACGGCTGCCGCTCGGATGTGAATATCGCCTTATTTCATGGGCAGAGAAATGTTTGATCCTTCATCGGGAGGGATAAAAAAACAGGTTACGAGGTGAATTTCGTAACCTGTTTTGGATTTTGCAACGGGAGAGGTTAGCCCTAGATTTTCCCCAACCGGTCTCGAATCTCCCGGATTCCCATTTTGCGAAGTTCGGCAATGGTTTTTCGGTTTCGGCCTCTCGGAGTGGTGTTGCCCGATTCCCATTTGCATACGGTGAGGGTGCTGACGTCTAAAAGCAGGCCGATCTCCCGCTGGGACAGTCCGAGTCTCTGGCGATGTTTTCGGATCGATGCGGGGGAGATGCGGATGGATCTTTCAGGTATCTTGGAACCAACCTGGATGCTTCCGGTCGCCGTCTGGTCTGGTTTTTTGCCCAGTTTTTTTTGCAACTGCGCGATTTGCCGTTTCTGCTGGGTGGCGGTTTTTTTGAGGTCTCGCACTTGCAGAGCTATGGGCTGTGCAACTGCTTTGGCTTCCTTTCTGGCCAGCCGAGAAATTTCGTCTTTTAATATTTTCGCAAGATTTGGCATCGCGACTCCTGTGGTTTATGAAGGTAGTCTATCATGAAGTAATACATACTATCAAACATACAAAAAACGCGCTGGAAAAACAAAAAATAGGTTCTATTTTCTACTTTGATTCGATAGAAAACGGACGTATTTTTCTAGAAAGAGGCGTCTCATCCATCCTATAAAGGAGGTTTGTCATGAGTGGACATCTTAGGGTTCTAAATCCGGCGGGATATCCCCCGTCTATTGAACAACAGGGTCTGGCAAAGCGGTCGGGCAGCCTGGAGAGCAGGCCGGTTTATCTGGTGGACTGCCGGTTTGACGACGGAGACATTTTGATGGAGCAGATGCAGGAATGGTTTGCAGAACATCTGCCGAATGTGAAGACCGAACTGCGACGAAAGTCAGGAGTATATACGGAGCGAGATCCGGAACTATATGAGGAAATTAAGGGAAGTGGAGGGGTCGCGGTTGTTGCTGTGGGCCACTGAAGCACGTGTGCCCCGGCGGTCGCCGATCAATGTGTGATTCTGGAAACCGAATATGACGTGCCCACGGCTTCGATTCAGACCGACGTGTTTGAGGATCTGGCCAGGGCTTCTGCCCACCAACGCGGGATTCCTCAGTTGCGGTTTGCATTTGTGCCCCAGCCCGTGATGGGCAAGTCTCCGGCCGAATTACGCGCCTATGTGGACGGCCGGGACGCGATTACGGGACGGCCGTTTATGGATGAAGTGATGGATGCGCTTTCGAAGCCGCTTACGGAAGAGGAGACCCAAACGCTCAATTTTGACCGGTCTACGCCCAGGGTGGTGGACCCGGATTCGGAAGAGAATTTGCACCAGTTGTTTTTGGAGAATAACTGGACGGACAAACTGCCTATTGTGTTGCCCACCGAGGAAAGGGTGGAAGCGATGCTGGCCGGGACAAGTCGCAAGCCCGACGAGGTGGTCGGTCAGATGCGGCCGACCTCGACTCGGGAGGCGTGGACGTATACGGTGGAGAAGGTGGCCGTCAATGCGGTGATAGCCGGGGCGAAGCCGGAATATTTCCCGGTGATCCTGGCGCTGGCCGCAACCCAGGTTTCTGCCCGGGCGAGTACAACGAGTTCGGCGGCGGCGATGGCGGTGGTGAACGGGCCGATTCGGGAGGAGATCAGGATGAATTGGGGAACGGGGGCGATGGCGCCTTATAACCATGCGAACGCGACGATTGGGCGAGCATATGGGTTGTTGTCGCAGAATTTACAAGGGGGGTCGGTGCCTGGGGTGACGTATCTGGGGTCACAGGGCAATAATTATGCGTATAACAGCCTTACGTTTGCCGAAAACGAAGACGGAAGTCCCTGGGAGCCGTTTCACGTGCAGCACGGATTTCGGGAAGATGAGAGTGCGGTGAGCGTGTTTTCGGGGTGTCGGTCCACGGCGTTTCAGCTGGGATTGCGGGAAAAGCACTGGGAGGTACACGTTCAGAATTTGCTGCGGGGATTGAATCCACACAATCCGCCGACCCTGGTGCTGGATCCGATTACGGCCCGGCAGTTTATCGACCGGGGCGGGTTTGATACCAAGGAGAAGCTGATTGATTGGATCCACGAGACGGCCACGATGCCGGCAGGAGTTTATTGGGACTATCAGCTGATCGAGAACTACGTTTATCCGAGGGCCCTCAACGGCGAGGAGCCGTATGCGACGATGTTGAAGGCCAAAGAGGAT
>JAPUJS010000481.1 GCA_027296045.1 bacterium
GTGTTTACAACAATTAAAAATAAAATAGGCACAATAGACCATCTGGCATACGCCTTGCGAACAAGAGATGGCGTAACCCGTGAATCACCTGACTTGTCAAATAGAAAAAAGAATCAAAGAGAGAGGAGAACATCATGGCACGTGGAATCTTTTCAAGAATGGCTGACATCATCAGGGCCAATGTCAATGAACTCGTCACCCGGGCGGAAGACCCGGAAAAGATGATCCGACAAATGATTCTGGAAATGGAAGAGGCCGTTAACAAAGCCACCGCCTCGGTCGGAACCGCCGTGGCCAACGAAAAACGTCTGGAACGGCAGCATCTGGAAAAACAAGACCAAATCGAAGCCTGGCAAAGCAAAGCCGAGCTGGCCGTTGAAGCCGGCGAAGACGACCTTGCCCGACGCGCACTGGAACGCAAATCTGCAATTCAGGCTGCTGTCCAGGACCTGGAAGCCGCCCTGGATGAAAGCAAAAAGACGTCGTCCCAGCTCAAACAGCAGCTCACCCAGCTCAAGGGCAAACTCGACGAAGCCCGCACACGCCAGGTCGCCCTCGTTGCACGCCGTCGGGCTGCCGAAGCACGCAAGCAAATCGCCAAGAGTATAACGGGCGTGGGCGACGATGCCTTTTCCAGTTTTGACCGCTTCCGTCAGCGCATTGAAGCCGAAGAGGCCGAAGCCGAAGCCCATCAGGAAATCGCCGGTGCCGAACCTTCCCTCGACGACGCCTTTGCCAAACTCGAGCGCAAAAGCTCCGTGGAAGACGAACTCAAAGCCCTGAAAGACAAGATGGGAAAGAAAAATGCGTGATCTAGAAAAACTCGCCGACAAGATCGTCTTCGAAGTTGACAGGGCGGTTCGAGAGGTTCAAGATAAAATAGACCGTACGGTCAAACGAGCAGAACAGAAAGTCAGGAAAGCGGAGCGCAGAACACAGCGGGTGTGGGAGTCGCAACCCGACTGGAGTGAATCCCGGACAGTTCGTGACTTCCAGACCGCTGCCACCAAAATTAAGAAATTCCCCACCCGCATCTCTGACCTGGCCACCGATGGGAGCTGCGCCATGCGATATCTATTTTCCTACTGTCTGAAAGGTTGGGCTTTCTGCCAGGGATTCGGCGGTCTCATGCTCGTCGCAATCACACTGGCAACCTCTGAACATCCCTGGCGCCAAGAAGAAATCAGTATTGGCCTGGTACTCCTTGCCACCTCACAGGTTCTCTGGTGGATCGGTCAGCGCGTGAACAAATCCGCCGACCAGAAAGCCTACGCCCGCGATCAGCATCGCATCTTACGCCTTGCCCGCGAAAAAGGCGGCAACCTCACCGTCATCGAAGCCGCTACCGACGGACGGATGACCACCGAAAAAGCCGAAGAAATCCTGAGAGAACTGGCTGTACAAGGCCACACCGAAGTCCGTGTCACCGACTCGGGCGTGATGGTCTACCACTTCCCAGAAATTTCCCGCTGGGATGAAAAACAGTGGGCCCGACCGGTTGACGAACTGTAAGGGAGAATCCCATGGACATGGACCTGATTTCGATTGGCTTGATGGTCGCCCTGATCATCCTGGCCTCAGCCGTTCACAAATACGTCGACCGGCGCACCAAAGGCTCCATCCCCTCCGAAGCGGAAGAACGATTGATGGACCGGATGAATGAACTCGAACGCAGACTCACCGACATTCAAGATGTGATGCTCACCATTGACGATAAGCTCAATTGAAGCTAAGGGAGGACACCATGCTTGGCATCACCATGATGATCGTCATCATCATGCTCGCTTCAGCCGCCTGCAAATACGTGGACCGGAAAACCCGCCATTTCGGCCCCTCCGAAGCGGAAAAACGACTGATGGACCGAATGGATGAACTCGAACAAAGGCTCACCGATATTCAAGACATCATGATCGCTATAGATGACAAGATGAGCCGGCCCGAAATGAAAATGTAAAAGCGTCTAAAGGAGGGAACCAAGCATGTCACATGAAATTATACGCACCGTCTTGGCCGGCATCGTCACGATCATCCTGTCCTCCGGACTTTGTTATTATATCGTCGAGCGTGCAAAATCAAGACCCTGGAAATCCGGCAAAGCCCCCGACGTGGAAAAACTCGAACAACGCCTCAAATCCTTGGAACAGCGCCTCACTGATATCCAGGACATTGTTCTCTCCATTGACGATCAACTAAAACGCTCGTCCGGCATTCCCCTTGAGAAATAAAGGTCTGATCCCATGAACAAATACCTTCTGTCCATCCTGGGAATCCTGCTCTCCATTTCGCACATCGAAGCCTACGAAGGCCTCGACCTGTCGGCCCAAGATATTGCCCAGTTGTCAGCCGTTGGTGTCACTCCCGAATACGTCCAGCAAATTCAACAACTGGGCTACAAAGATATCTCTGCCCATGATATTACCCAACTCTATGCCGTTGGTGTGAAACCAGACTACATACGACAAATACGCAAGCTGGGTTATAAAGATATTTCTATCCACGACATTACCCAACTCCACGCCGTTGGAGTCAAACCAGACTATGTGAGACAAATCAAAGACCTGGGCTATAAAAACATTTCCATCCACGACATTACCCAACTCCACGCCGTTGGGGTCAAACCAAACTATGTGAGACAAATCCAAAATCTCGGTTACGACGATATCTCTATCCATGATATCACACAATTTTATGTAACCGGAGTAACGCCCGACTATATCAAAAAAATGAAGGGCTCAAAAACAAAAATACATATTCCCGAAATCAAAGTGGACGTGCCCAATATCCAGGTTCATATCCCTGAAATCAAAGTGAATGTCCCACATATTCAGGTTCATGTCTCTGGAGTACAACATACGCGGTCGAACCCATCACGATGGAAAAATGCAGCAAAAATTGCTGGCTTGAGTTTTCTGGTTCTCGGCATCGGCTTTGCAGTCTATAAACTGAAAGATCCATATCCTGCACCACCCGAAAAACCGGATATAGAATCCCGAATTACCGAGTTTGAACAACGTGTCACAGACCTTCAGGATATCTTGATCTCCATTGATGACCGATTAAATCGACAATTGAAACATAACTAATTTGATCTTTGGAGGGACATCCCATGAAATTTCTGTTCCAGCTTGCACTCTGTATCTGTCTGATCATCCTCACGGCAGGAACCATTGGATTTGTTATAGAAGATGGGGACTTTTTTTCGGGTGGCATCATGCTGATTGTGGTCTGGAGCATTATGTTCGCAATGCTCAAAAGAGCCCTTATTTTTGGTCAATCGGATCAAACCGATTCTGTCAAACAGGAATGGGCGGACCGCATCACCACCCTTGAAAAACGCCTCACCGACATCCAGGACGTCGTCATCGCGATCGACGATAAGTTGACACGTCAGGAATTCAGATCCGATACGACTGTCCGTTCAAAAGAAGAAGCCTGATACGGGATGGCGCCAAATATACCTCAACATTTACTCTGGCATCAAAGAGAAAGGACCTGTTGATGCTTATCAAAATTCTCGGCATTGTCTTCATGATCGTCGGAGGTGGCATGGCCCTGGGAATCCTGTTCCCCCTTATTGGCTCCATTTTCGGACTCTTGTGGCTGGCCCTCAAACTGGCTATCGCCCTCGTCTTCGTCTACGTCGGTCACCGGCTCTTTTCTCAAGACTAATTTCGACCCATACCGGTATGGTTGTGTATCTCACAACCACGTGCAAAGGTGAATCGCGAACACCTTTGCCACACAAATAAGGATGTACCATGTCTCGTTCCAACGACCAAGCCCTCATTCGCAAAGCGCTCAAAGGCGATCATCAAGCCTTCGAAACGCTTTATAAAGCACACTACCCCCAGATCTATGGGGTCATTGCCCAGCGAGCAAATGATCGCGATCTGATCGATGACCTGGTGCAAAACACCTTCATGCGGGCGTTCCGATCGTTGCACACCTTTAAAGGCAACGCCGCTTTCTCAACCTGGCTCACCCAGATCGCCCTCAATGTGTACCGATCCCATCTTCGGTCCAAACAGGCCCGACAAAACTGGCTGATCGAAACCGAAGACCCCGAGCTTGTCCCGGGCATCATTCGAAACGTTTCTGCCTTTGACGATCCGGAACAATCCATGCAGAACAAAGAACGCACCGCCCTCATCCGAAAAGGCATCCAGTCTTTGCCCGAACGATATCGAGAAGCCATGTGGTTGCGCTATGTCAAAGACTGGTCTTACGAAGAAATTACCCATGCCCTTCAGGTGCCTATTGGCACCGTCAAAACCTGGCTTTGCAGAGCCAGGCGTCAACTGGCCGGAGAATTTCGCAAGATGGGACTCCAACCCGTTTAAACTTGACGGTGGGGTCATTCTGTCCCTATCTTGCCCAATAATAAGGAGGCCGACTATGGAAGCCTGGTGGGTCGGACTTGCACCCCTGAACCAGATGCTGTATTCTGTCGCCATCTTTTTCAGCATTTTGTTCCTCTGGCAGTTCCTGAGTGCTTTAATTGGACTGGGCGGCAGTTCGGACTTCGATGTCGCCGAAACCGGTGCCAGTGAACTGGGCCCCGAAGTAGATGACGGATTTCACGAAAGTGGTATTGCCACCTTCAAATTGCTCTCCGTCCGATCCGTCATCGCCTTTGGGATGCTCTTCGGCTGGGCAAGTGCCCTCTACCTTGAATCGGGCCTGGACCTCTCAGCCGCTGGACTTCGGGGCATCTTCTGGGGTACAGCTGGAATGGCGCTGGTTGCCTATTTTTTCTACAAAGTCCAGCGGCTCACCGAAACCGGTAACCTCAAACTGGAAACCTGTGTCGGCACCGATGGCGAAGTTTATATCGACATTCCCCAAAACGGAGCCGGTCAAATCCGAGTAATCGAAAGCGGGGTTGTCAACTATGTATCTGCCCGAAGCAAAGGGGGGAACGCCATCCCGAACAAAACCTCTGTTCGCGTTCTGAAAACCCTCGATATGACCACAGTGGAAGTCGAACCCACCCATTCCTAAATCCATCTTCGCCCAGCCTTCAGCCGTCTGCTCTCCTGGCCTGGCAAGAGCAGACGGCTGAGCGCTGAGCGCCATTTTCTATCCCAATCGGAGGGGAGGGTCTTATGCCCATCGAGATGATTCTCATCATCGGACTCGCTGCGGTTGTTGTTCTGCTTTTCATTACTTTTATTTCTCGCTACAAACGCTGTCCGTCCAATAGAATCCTGGTCATTTATGGCAAAACCGGTACCGGCACAGCGGCCAAATGCATACACGGAGGTGCCGCCTTTGTAATTCCCCTCCTGCAGGACTATGCATATCTCGACCTGGAACCCTTTGTGGTTCCCATCGACCTGGACAACGCATTGTCCCAGGAGAACATCCGTGTCTCGGTGCCCACCACCGTTACAGCGGCCATCTCCAATCAGCCCGGCATTATGCAAAATGCGGCCGTTCGCCTTTTAGGACTCAGCCGCCAGCAGGTGCAAAGCCAGGCCCAGGACATCATCCTCGGTCAGATGCGGGCGGTGATTGCCACGATGCAAATTGAGGAAATCAACCGGGACCGCCAGGGCTTTATGAGCAAGGTCAACGAAGCGGTGTCGACCGAGATGGAAAAAATCGGCCTTACCGTTATCAACGTAAACATCAAAGATATCGATGACGAAAGCGGCTATATCACAGCCATTGGCCGGAAAGCCGCCGCCGAGGCCGTCAACCAGGCCGCCATCGATGTGGCCGAACAGGAAAAAATGGGCAAGGTGGGTGTGGCCGAACGGGATCGCGACCGCCGAAAAGCGGTTGCTGCCGCCGAAGCCAGTGCCGATATTGGCGAATCGGAAGCCGAACGGGAAAGACGTCGACAGGTCGCCGCACTGAACTCCGAAGCAGAAATCGGCGAATCGGAAGCCGAACGGGAAAAACGCCGACAGGTTGCCGCATTAAACGCCGAAGCAGAAATCGGCGAGGCAGAAGCCGGACGGGACAAACGGCAGCGCGTGGCATCTCTCGAAGCCGAGGCTGTCCAGACAGAATCCGAAGCGGACGCCAAAAAAGCCGGGTATCTGGCCAACCAGCGTGTGGCCGAGGAAAGTGCCCGACGCAAAAGCGAAGAAGCCTCCAAAGCGGCTGACGGTGCCATCCGGGTTGCCCAGGAAAATGCGCAAAAAGAAGCCGAAGAAGCCAGAGCGCTTCGCGAAGAAGCCCGTCTGAAAGCCGAAGTCGTGGTCCAGGCCGAAGCAGAAAAACAGCGTCAGATTGTGGAAGCCGAAGGCGAAAAAGAACAACGACGCCTGGTTGCCGAAGGCGAAGCCGCCGCCATTCTTGCCCAGAAAGAAGCCGAAGCCAAGGGAACCCAGGCGATCCTGGATGCCAAGGCCGAAGGTTATCGAAAAATGGTCGAAGCCTGCGACCACAACGATCAGGCTGCTGCGGCCTTTCTCATTATTGAACGCCTCACCGAAGTCGCCCACATTCAGGCCGAAGCCATCCGCAACCTGCCCATCGAGAAGATCATGGTCTGGGACAGTGGCAACGGGGAAAGTGGTATGTCCAACCTGGGCCAGCGGTTGATGGGGGCGATTCCCCCAATGCACGATCTGGCTCGCCTGGCCGGACTGGAATTGCCCGAATTCCTGGGTAGACTAACCCAGAAAGAAGACGGGGCCACTGGAAATAACCGGACCGGGGAAAAAACAGAAACGCAGGTCGAAAACCAGGATGCAGCCCAGGATCAGACAGGCGAGACGACAAAAACAGGCGGGGAAGCGTAAGGCGTGAAACAGATATTGCGCCAATAACTTCTCAACCGCACACCCATTTTTAAACAAAAAATCACAAAAGGCCACGAAGTCCAACCGCTCCCTTCCGGGAGCAAAGGTGGGTTTCGTGGCCCTTCGTGAAAGGAAAGGGTCGGAGTCGAGGCCCTTCGTGATCCCGCTCTTTACCGAATGAATATGTAGCCATGTCCAACCTCAAAACCGAAACCCACCAGCCCCCTCGGCCTTCCGACCAGATCGAAATTGCTCGGGAACTCCCGGAATCGTCGAACCCCGAAGCAAGTCGGTTTTCCAGACAGGGGGATGTCGCCCTCAAAAACGGGGACCTGTCCGAAGCAGTCAAAGCCTATCAAAAAGCCGTCAAGGCCGATCGCAACGACCTTCGCTCTCACCACAACCTGGGCGTGGTTTCCTACCAGCAGGAAAACTGGGAAATGGCGCAATCCTACCTGGACCGCTGCGTTCAACTTGCCCCCGAAGACTCCGATTTGCTCTTCAAACAGGGCCTGTGTGCCTTGAAACAAAATCGACGTGAAGAGGCATCCAGAGCCTTTTCCAGTGTCCTGAAATTGGACCCCGACCATCTGCGTTCCCGGTTTCAAGTGGCCCTCCTGCACGCCCGTGGAACGGCCACCGTTTCCAGAGATCGGCAAAAAGCGATTGAAAACCTGGAATACATCCTGGAGGCCTGCGGCCGGGGCGTGTCCTTCCAGAACCTGGACCGCGTCTGTTTTCTTCTGGGCAGTTTTCTAGACGACCACCCCGACAATCGCGACCAGGCCATTGCCGTCTATCGACGGGGGCTCGATGTAGATCCCTTTTTCGCCCCGGGTCACAACAACCTGGGCGTACTTTTGATGCAAGACGGACAAACACTTCCTGCCCTGGGGGCTTTCAAAATCGCTGTCCAGCTCGAACCCGACTACACCCTGCCCTATGGCAATCTCGCTCGCCTCTTGTTTGACCATATGAGTCCAACCCAGATGGAGCAAGAATTTGGGTCCATCGTAGACGAGTTTGGTATTCAAGCACCGTCTGTCCTCGTCCAGCTTTCCCTGGAACTCATCGACCTGGGACGCGGGCAGGTCTACGAAAGCCTTTATACCCACGGCCACCGCATCAAAAACTTGATGGGCATGTCTGGCGCCCGAATGCGGCGTCTGATTCGCGATTTCCCCCAGGATGCGCACGGCCTGGATGAACTTCAAAGCATTGCCCACGACCAGGAACAGATCTTCAACCAGTGGGTCGCCTATCTCCGGTCGATGAAACAGGGGACAATGAACCTCACCCTGGTTGACGTGTCCCAACTCGTTCATAAAACCACCGGCGGCCTGTCTGCCCAGGCCGGATCAAAAACCCTGCACTTTGCATCCGAAACCCGGGTTCCCCAGGTCAAAGCAGATGCCGGTATGCTTCGGGAAGCCGTGACCAACCTCACCCTCAATGCCCTGCAAGCCGTAGAGGAAGAAAGCGGCAAAGTCACCGTTCAAGTGGGACACGATCCATTGCGCGCCTCCGTTTATATCGAAGTCGAAGACAACGGACCTGGCATCCCTGATGCCCAACAAGCCCGGATCTTCGACCCCGGTTATACCACCCGTCAAAACGGCAACGGCTACGGCTTGAGCATCTGTGCCCGAATCGCCTCCGCACACCGGGGCCACCTGCGCCTGATCAGCCAGCCGGGAGCCGGAGCAGTCTTTCGCATCGACCTCCCGATCGACTTTGAAGTGTCTGCCCAGGAAGACACCATTGGTCTCCAGCGTTCTGTTGCAGACGTTTCCACCGATCCGGTGACCGAAGAATTCGTTCTATAATCCTTGCAGGCGTTTCTACCGATCCGTTCGTTTTATAACCCTATTTGGAAAATTTCATCAATCGATTTATCTTGTATCGATCGACTTGTCTTGTAAATCGACTTATCTTGTTATGAATAAACAAATTCTTGTTGCAGACGACCAGATTGAAGTTCTCGATATGCTCATCCGAAGCCTTCAGGCCGATGAGCGAGACGTCCAGGCCTTTTCCACCGGAAGGGAAGCCCTCGTCTATCTCCAGCAACACCCATCGGATGTGGACATGGCCATTCTGGATCTGGATTTTGGCCCCGACGAGCCCGATGGCCTGGAGATCTTGCAGCAAATGCGGGACGAAATCCCCGACCTGCCCGTCATCATCCTCACCGGACAGGGCACCATTGATACGGCCGTGGCTGCCCTGAGACTGGGTGCGGTGGACTTTATCGAAAAAGACTTCTATATTGAAGATAAAATCGAGATCAGTCTGGAAAAGCTGGACCGGATGCTCACGGCGCTCCGGGAAAACGCCCGGCTCAAGGTTGAGGTCCAAAATTTGGACCGGGAAAACCAGCTTTACCGATCGGAATTCGGCAAGCGCTACCGCGTAATCGGCGACAGCCCCCAGTGGCAACAGGTCCTGCGCCAGGCCGAACAAATTGCGTCCATTCCCCGACCTGCCCTCATCCTGGGCGAGCCCGGCACGGGCAAAGAACTGGTTGCCGCTGCCATTCACTATGGAGGGGTGCGCAAAGATCGCCCTTTTGTAAAAGTCAACTGCGCCGCCCTGTCCGACCAACTCCTGGCAAGTGAACTCTTCGGGCATGAGAAAGGCGCTTACACGGGTGCTACAGAAGCCCGCATCGGCAAATTTGAAGCCGCCAATGGCGGTACGATTTTCCTCGATGAAATAGGAAATACCACCCCGGGATTTCAGCAAAATATCCTTCGGGCCATCGAATATCAGGAAGTTCAGCGCGTTGGATCGGCAACCCCGGTCTCTGTAGACACCCGGGTGATTGCCGCTACCAACGCCGACCTGGAAAAAGAAATGGCCGAAGGCCGTTTTCGCCAGGACCTCTACGACCGCCTGCGTTTCGAAGTCATTCGAATGCCCCCCC
This sequence comes from bacterium, assembly GCA_027296045.1. Lineage (GTDB taxonomy): Bacteria > Latescibacterota > UBA2968 > UBA2968 > UBA2968 > JAPUJS01. Next base: position 9,682 of record JAPUJS010000481.1, read on the forward strand.
TCCGAGAACGCCGGGAAGACATCGCAGACCTGGCCAATTTCTTTGTTGCACAAATCACCGAGGAAGTCCCCGGACTCCAGGTTCGACCGTTCTCGGATGAGGCCCTGAAAAATCTTCAAACCTACCACTGGCCCGGCAATGTACGGGAACTCAAGTTTGCCGCCGAACGAGCCGCCTGTGTGGCCACCGGTTCTCAAATCGAGCCCGGTGATTTGCCGCCCGAAATCGCCGGCGATGTTCCGATTGTCTCCTCCGGTGAAGGATATGAAGCCCAGATCAGAGCCTTCGAACTGGGCCTGCTCAGACGGTCGTTGAACGAAACCGTCTGGAACCAGCGGGAGGCGGCCAAAAAACTCAAGCTCAGCTACGACCAGTTCCGGCATCTGTATCGAAAATACAAACTCAATCGTGAGAAACCCTAAATAAAAGTATTCAGGAGACAGAAGACAGGAGACAGGAGCCGCTCCACTCATCCGCCCAGGAGAAACAAAGGCGGGGTTGGGTGGGGCTCCTGTATTCTGTCTCCTGTCTCCTGTCTCCTGATTTCTTATGCTACACCCCAAAACCCCCAAACTCAGCCTCCGGACCTGCTTTTTCGACAGCTTCACCTTGTGGGTGAACCACATCCCTGTCCTGTTTATCGCCACCTTTCTCACCTTCTTCCTCAGCTCGATTACCTTCACCTTGTTTATGGGCAGTCTCTACGCCGGCTTGCTGATGATGCTTTTACAAGGCCTGCGCGGGGAGAAGCCCATTTTACGAGACCTCTTTGGCCAGTTTCGTCGCTTCATCCGCTTTTTCTCCATTACCCTGTTTATCTTGCTCTTCTTCATTTTCGGGCTTGCCCTCCTGGCCGGACCGCTTTTTTTTCTTTCCAATACCGAAATTCCATCCGAGATCCTCCAGGAAATCGAAGCCGGGATGCAAGAGGAAGGCATTCACCTTCGCCCCAGAGAAATTCTGCAATTTGTCAAAAACAGCGATTTTCTTGTCCCCGCCATCCTGATCACATTCTGCTTTATCGTGCTTCCTGGCATTTTTTTTATTGTCAAATGCTTCTACATGTATCTCCTGGCCGCCGACCGGGGCGTTCACCTGGATGAAGCTTATGTCGAAAGCCGAAAAGCCGTTGAGAGATACGGGTTCCGAAAGCATTTTTTTCTTATTTTTGCCGCCCTGGCCATCTTCTTCGGAAGCGATCTGATGGTTCGCAAAATGACCGATGTCCCCATCGCCGAATTTTTTCCGCTCTTTGTCTTCCCCTTTGCCGTGGGCCTGTTTGTTTCGGCCTACCACCAGACCTTAGAAGCTGAAGCCCGACAATCTCAGTTTTATCGCGAAGAGTTTGAAGTCATGCGCGACGAACTCCAGACCGCCCATGACATGCAAATGGAGCTGCTTCCCGATGAAAGCCCCGAACTCTCCGGGTTCTCCCTGGATGGAACCTGCATCCCGGCCAATAACGTGGGCGGCGATTATTTCGCCTATCGCTGGCTCGATACAGAAAAAACGCGGCTGGCCATCCTGGTTGCCGATGTCTCCGGAAAGGCGATGGAAGCCGCCGTCACGGCCCTTCGCTTCAACGAAATGCTCCGATATGAATCTCGCGCCCGGATCGATCCGGGCGAAATCCTGGATGGATTAAACGATTCGCTGGAAGGACAGATCGACACCGATACCTTTATCACCTGTGTGATTGGCGTCCTGGATATCACAGACAATATCATTCACATTGCCAACGCCGGTCACTGTTTCCCCTATCACTACCGGGACCGAGATCAAAAAGCCGTCCCGGTTAATCTCACGGGCTGCCCGCTCGGCCTGCCCGCCATCATTCGGCCGGAAGAGCCGTATGAAACCCGTCAGGTCAAACTCGAACCGGGTGATATGATCGCCTTCTACTCCGACGGGGTGGTCGAAGCCCAGAATGCCCGGCACGAACTGTATGAAGATGAGCGCTTTGAAAAACTCCTGGAAACCATTGCGCCGGGAGCAAAACCAGACCGGGTGGTTCGAGCCGTTGTCCGGGAAGTCAATCAATATATCGGAGATGCCCCACGAACCGACGACGTCACCATTGTGGTTTTAAAACGGGACGGCCAGAGCGGCCCGGCAAACGATTCGGAAACACCCTGAACACCCCTGTATTCCAGAGGCATTTATGAACGATACGGAAAACCTGATCCTGATCCACTATCACGAAATCGGCCTGAAGGGGAAAAATCGAGGCCGATTCGAACGCCAGCTCCAGAGCAATATTAACCGTGCCCTGAAAGGCCTCAGCCGGGGACCGGTCCAACGTCTGTACGGACGTATCATCCTGAAGTTGAAACCCGATTCCCCAATCGGCGTGATTCGAGACCGCCTGACTGGCATTTCCGGCATCGCCAATTTTTCCGAAGCCATCCGTGTTCCAAAAGAGATCGAAATCATCCGGGAAACGGCCTGGGCGGTGGCCCAGAAAGCCACCTTCGAATCCTTTCGAATCACCACCAAGCGGGGCGACAAATCCTTCCCGATGCTCTCCGAAGAAGTCAACCGGGATGTGGGCGCTTATATTCAGGAACGTTTAAACGCCCGGGTCCAACTGGTTGGCCCCGACCTGACCTGCTACATTGAAATCACTCAGGAAGACGTCTTTATCTACGCCGAAAAAGTCTCTGGTCCCGGCGGCTTGCCCGTTGGGACCGGAGAACGCGCCTTAAGCCTCCTTTCTTCGGGCCTGGACTCGCCGGTCGCCTCCTACAAAATGATCAAGCGGGGAGTGCGCCTCTCCTTCGTCCATTTTCACAGCCAGCCCTATACCAATCGTAACTCCCAACGCAACACCGAAGAACTGGTTCGACTGCTCACACAGTATCAGTTCAAATCGACACTCTACCTGGTCCCCTTTGTGGAAATCCAGCGTCATATCATGAGGAACGCCCCGGAGAACTACCGTGTCATCCTCTACCGGCGTTTCATGTTCCGCATTGCCGAAACCCAGGCCAACCAGGAAGGAGCGCTTGCCCTGGTTACCGGCGAAAGCGTAGGCCAGGTCGCTTCTCAAACCCTCGCTAACATCAAAGCCATCGAGGAAGTCACGCTCCTGCCCGTGTTGCGTCCCTTAGCCGGTGACAACAAAGATGAAATCATCGACGAAGCCAGGCGCATTGGCACCTACGACATCTCCATCGAACCCTACGAAGACTGCTGTTCGGTCTTTGTGCCCAAACACCCCGAAACCCGGGCCGATCTGGAGAAAGTCCATAAAATCGAAGCGGAGCTGGAACTCGATGAAATCTTGCGGCAAACCTTGAGGCAAACAGAGGTCAAAACATTTAAGCTTTAATCCAGGTGCAGAAAAAAATGAGCCCGGAGCACTCACAATGCTCATTTTTTGCGTAAAAACCAAATCACTACGCTTCTCCGTCCACAAATTCCCTTCGGCTTCGTCGGTGCCAAAAACAAACTCATCCGCTTGTATTGCCTTGAGACTTCTCCCATTTTTCCTTCCCCCCGTAGGCCTCGAAAATCGCCTCCAGCAAATATCGAATCGCCGGACCGAAATACCGTCCACGGCGCCAGGCTACGCCGATTTCTCGGCTGAATGAAATGCCTGCCACCTTCACTTCCGTCAACAGCTCCGATTCCAGAGACTCTTGAACTGCCAGGTGTGGCAAAAACGAAATCCCCACCCCCACTTCTACCAGCTTCCGCATCGCTTCCGGACTTCGCATTTCCATCACCACGCCCGGGGACACGCCTGCTTCCGCAAACCGTTCGTCCACCACCTTTCGCGACACAGAATCGGCGTGAAACAGAATCAGAGGTTCCTTCACCACCTCTGCAAGCGTGACTCGTTTCCGTTTTGCAAACCCGTGATTTGCCCCGACCACCAGCGGCATCGAATCCCGGTAGATGGAAACTGTCTCCAAACGCTCGTGCTCGAATGGTAGTGAGATCACCGCAAATTCTGACCGATTCCACAACAAATCTTCTACCAGATACCGGGTGGGCTCGACCTGTACGGAAAGGGACACCTCCGGATAGTCTCGCATATAATCCTTCAAAATATCCGGCAGCAAATACGTCACCGCCGCATCAATTGCGCCAAATTGGAACCCTTCGCCGGGCAACACGTCTCGCCGGTTCAAGTGATGGGTTGCTTCGTCCACCAGATCCTGCACTTGCATTCCATACTTCACCAGCGTCCTTCCCTCCATCGTCAGCGACACCTGTCGCCCCGACCGATTGAACAGCCGCACTCCCAGCCCTTTCTCCAGCTCGCCGATCCCCGCACTCACCGTTGGCTGTGTCACGTGCATCTCTTCTGCCGCCCGACTGAAACTTCCTGTCCGGGCCACCGCCAGCAAATACTGCAAATGGTGTAAGGTCATCCCACTCTCCTGGGCAAATCTCCAGCGCCTCGTATTATATATAGAAATTTTCTATATATAATATAGTAATTATTGATTTGATTAATATATAGAAATCCTGTTTTTTAAATCCATCCCAGAAAAATTCTCCCAAAACAGCGGTCCACCCCAAAACCTTCTCGGTAGCAGCAGGCGTCTCTGTCCTGCACCGGTTGTACCCGGAGCACACCGTTTCGTCCTATCACCTATCCAAATCGAAATTTTTTGAAACCCTTCCCTTTCATCCACAAGGAGCCATTTTCATGAGCAGATCCAAAGTTCGAGTCGCCATCATCGGCGTGGGCAACTGCGCCTCGTCCCTTGTCCAGGGCGTTGAGTATTACAGAGAGGCCGCAAAAGACGAATTCGTCCCCGGACTCATGAACGTCGATCTCGGCGGCTATCACATCTCCGACATCGAATTCTCGGCCGCCTTCGACATCAACGTTGAAAAAGTGGGCAAAGACCTCTCCGAAGCCATCTTCGCCCATCCCAACAACACCATCAAATTTTCCGACGTGCCCCACCTGGACGTGCCCGTCCTTCGCGGCATGACCCACGACGGTCTGGGCAAATATCTCAACCAGGTCATCGAAAAGGCCGAAGGCGACACCGTAGACGTGGCCGAAGTCCTCAAAGCCACACAAACCGACGTGGTCGTCAACTATCTGCCGGTGGGCAGCGAACAGGCCACCAAGTGGTATGTCGAACAAATCCTGCAGGCCGGATGTGCCTTTGTCAACTGTATCCCCGTCTTCATCGCCAGCGCTGGCCACTGGCCCGAACGCTTTGAAAAACGCGGTCTGCCCATGATCGGCGACGACATCAAATCGCAGGTGGGCGCCACCATCACCCACCGCGTGCTCACCCGCCTCTTCCGGGAACGTGGCGTCAAGCTCGAACGCACCTATCAGCTCAACTTTGGCGGCAACACCGACTTCTACAACATGCTTGAACGCGAACGGCTCGAATCCAAAAAAATCTCCAAAACCAACGCCGTCACCTCTCAGCTTGATTACGACCTGGGCGAGGAAAACATCCACGTCGGTCCCTCCGATCATATCCCCTGGCTGGAAGATCGGAAGTGGTGTCACATTCGGATGGAAGGCGAGACCTTCGGCGGCGTCCCGTTAAACCTGGAGCTCAAACTGGAAGTCTGGGACTCGCCCAACTCGGCCGGCGTGGTCGTCGACGCTGTACGCTTCTGCAAGCTCGGCCTCAACCACGGCCTCAAAGGCCCCTTGATGGCTCCGTCGTCTTATCTGATGAAGTCTCCGCCCAAACAATTTAGCGACGATCAGGCTCGGGACATGACAGATGACTTCATTCGCCAGTATGGGTTGAAGGACTAGGCCCTCTCCCTATTTTATAAGCGCGGAACGCGCTTATAGAACGGTCCCTCTCCTGCCAGCGGAAGAGGGACCGTTGAAACCCAATCTACGACTGCTTTGTCAAACAGGCAGACGTGAAGCCGGGGCGTCTGCCTGTTTTGCTTTCCCGGCTTGATGCCCACCCATCCCGGTCTTATATTCTGGCATTCGCCGATCTTTTAACAAAGAGAAACTTATGCTGTTTTCCCAACAACACGAAATCTCTCACGCGACTTTCGCCCAGACCATCCTGGTGGGCAAAGTCTTCCGACAGGGCTTCATTGTGGCCTCCAATAGGGATACGTGTGCCCAAACGTTTCTGAGGAGGCTCGGCTAA
>JAPUJS010000482.1 GCA_027296045.1 bacterium
CGCTTTTGCCGCCTTTCCATCTCGCTTTTCAACGGCCTTCACACCAATTTCTCTGGCTGCAAGCGGTCCAAACAGTGCCCAGGCCATCTCTTCGGGAACCCCCACCTGATCGTACCGATATTCATACCCCGTTGCAATCACAGACCGACCGCTAAACAGAATCCGCTCGTTGAAATGCAGATCCTCGGGGCTCACCAACTGCTCGAAATACACTTTTACCCGGGCCTCCAGTTGCACTTTGGCTTTTTTCACCAGCGCTTCCGGCGCACCCGTTTCCAGCATCCGTCCCCACCGGTTATTTGCTTCTTCCAGGGCCTCAAATTCAGCAGACGCCCCATTTTCCCCAACCGACTGAACCCGCTGAAGCGGAAACCAGGGATGTTGTATCGACTGGGCCAATTGCACCCCTGGGCTATCCCTCATTCCAAATCGAACCTGATCGCGGACCAGGTCCACCTGGATACTTCCTGCTGCCAACTTTTCTCTCAGTGTGGCAAAACCGGGTGTGGGCGAGTCGGCTGGTTCAATCGGCCCGGCAACCACGCGTTCGACCAGCGTATCTGCATCGGCTCGATTTACAGACTGGGTATTGAACAGCGCCCGAATCGTCTCCAGAGCCCCGTGTTCCCGCAGCACCATATATTCCCCTTCGCCCAACGCCTGACATCTTTCTCCGGGCTTCACGCCAAAATGAATTTTGTCGCTGACCAAATGGTTCAATCGGCCCCAGTAAACCCAACCCACGGTGGACGGTCGCACCAGGGGTTTGTCACCAACCGTCAGCACTTCCATTCCACCTTCCGGCAACCCATTCTGTTTAAGCCGTTCTCGCAGTTCCTCTCCACTGGGCGCTTCAAAAGGCGGCACACACACGGGTTTGCCTTCTGCCCTCGCAATCCGCCCCATAATGGCTTCGCGAATCTGTCCATAATTCATCCGAGACGGTAAACTGGACAAACTAGAGATCAATTCCACAGGCGTACCATCCTGCAGATGCGGCATCTTGTCATCCGACAAAATCTGCGAGACCACCCCCTTCGACCCATACCGATTGCTCATCTTATCCCCCAATTCCACACGTTGCGGATAGGCCATTCGCTCGGCCGCCGACTCACTGATCACAATCGCATCTTCGTATGCGTTTCCGTCCCACGTAATATAGGCCGTCAGGAAGTTGTAGCCCTTCCAGAAATAGGGATCATCGGGTTCATTGCCCGTCTGAACCAGAGCAGGCTCGTGTCCGGAGCCGCCTTCAAAACGATTGTGGTAGTCATGCCAGTACCCCTGATCGTCGCGTGGCATATCGGGCCCTGGATCGCCCACGCATTGCCGCATCATATTGACACCCATCAGAAGCCGATTGGTATCGTTATGCTCTATAAACGGAACCGTAGACGCCACTCGCCCTAAATTCTTGGCGGGGGTATCTTCCAGAATCACAATCTTTCCATCCCGAATTTCGGCCCCCTGAGCAATTTCCAAAATCCGGGCGATATTGGGTCCTTCGGGCGTGGTAAACGGACACACACGGCCCTGCTCACCCGGTGCATAATAATGCCCGGTTCCATCGGACGGTCCTAAAATTGGGATCAGGTTAATCCGCCGAATATGGGTTTGCATATCCAGCCAGTTTGTCCGCTGGAGAAACTGTGAAGTCGGTTCGGTCAACAAAAACTCCCGAATCCATCCATCCAGCGGCAACCACTCCCGGGCAAGAGTTTCGTCCCACGTAAAATTCTCGGGCGCATCGCCCAACCGTTCGGATAGATAATCTAAAAGTTGCTCCCCCACACACAAAATGTCGGCCTTTACCAGATCCACCTCCGTTGGGAACGGCACCACCACTTTGTAGCACCCTTCCACCTTGAACAATCCGTCTTCATCCGGCTGTGGCACATTCTGATAAACAATCTCCACCTCGCCATCTTTTCCAGGCAGCATCACTTTCAGCGTGCACGTATAATCTTCTCCTGGTTCCACCTGATACCCTGCCAACGGGAGCCGTTCCGACAGCAGGGTTGGCAGTCCGTCCTGGACAAATCGATCCCACGATGTCTTATGCCAGGGTGCATTGACGTTTTTCAGCATTAAATTCCTCCTTCGGTCCCTTACCCAGTGTCGGGGAAAAGGGCCAATTTTGATTCCCATTTTCAATGCGATTCAAAGGACGCCTCTTCCAATGTCTTCCAATCGCTTGCAATTTTTCTTCGGGCGTGGTAGAGTCGAGATTTGACCGTACCTTCTGGAATCGCCAGTCTCGCCGCCACTTCCTTAAGCTCCATCTCCGATTCGTGCACCATCTCAAACACTTCCCGTTTCTCTTCGGGCAGTTCATTTACAAACCGCCTGATCAATTGTTGCTGTTCCGATTGTTCCAGAACCACATCGGGTCCCAGCGAAGCGTTATCAATCATCCAGGCCGGCACCTGAAACTCTTCCTCCAAGATTCCCGTCGGGATCTCAAACGGCTGTTCTTTTCTCCGCTTCTTCGACCGCAGGTGGTTAAACGCCAGATTGGTCGCAATCCGAAACAGCCACCCCTTAAACAACCCGCGCCCCTGCCACTGATCCGACCGATCCCACACCCGCATAAACACGTCTTGCGCCAGATCATCGGCCGCCATCGCATCCCGAACAATCCGGGTCAAATGCCCGGTCACCATCCCCTGGTATCGCTGAAATAATCTGTCAAATGCTGCCGCATCGCCATCTTGAATCTGCCTGACGAGGTCCTCGTCGGAATATACCATTCAGGGGCCCCTGTATGATGGTGTGAGTTCCGATTCATCTGCTGGTCAGATCCAGACTTGCCCACCTGGCGAAATCCTGTTGTGCCGGGACGGGGGGTTCTTGCTCTTCTCTATTCATAGACAGCCTCCTGGTCTTTTGTGTTTAGATTTTTTGAGCACTCCTATCCAGGACACCGCCGGGAAAGAAAAAGTTCACCAACCGGTCGACTTTTTTCTAAAAAAATCAGGGGGTATGTCCCTCTTCGGAACATACCCCCTGATATATAGCATAAATCACTATTTATATAAATTCTATATCATCATCAACAACCTCACCCAAAAGCACATCCACCGTGGATGGCGCTGCCGAAACCCGCCCCGCTTTGAGAAAACAATCGCTCAGATGATCTCCAAGAGCACCCTCTAAGACTTCGATTTCAGCTTTCACCTCCGCCTGGATGACTTCCCGAAAACCGGGTTCTACCACCTCATCCAACTGCCGTTCAACCAGGAACAGCACCTTTTTGTAGACCGTTTCCTTCATCTTCCCGGCTTCAAAGCAGGTCTGCTCAAAAATGTCCATGTCTTCGGGGTTGGGCAACACATGATCCAGACTCAGTGCAAGCGCCAGAATCAGATTCCGCAAAAAACCGTCAAACGTCCGGTCCTCTTTCACCGTTGTCTGAAGCGTTTCTAGTGCCTCGCGGGGCACCGAACGCAAAAAATCAATCCGGGCTTTCACTCCCTGAAAGGCGGCATAATCCGTCCGAGGATCTACCTGGTGAAGCTCCTCATCCTCCTCTTCGGACGGGCAAGTCCACGTCTCCGGGGTCAATGCGGACCAATGCTGAACGTCCTTGCCTTCCTGCGATAGGAAGGAAATTTCCGGCCGCTTTGCCAGAATCTGAGCTTCCTCTCGCATGGCTTCCAACCGAAAAAACGCCAGCTCATAGCCCTTCTTCCGGAAGCCCTCAAAATCACCTCCGGCCAGCAGATCCACCGCCCGGTTCAAATCCCCTTCTGCCAGTTCGTTTAAGCCCAGGTCCATACAAATCAGGGCGTGTCGAACGCCCCGTTCCAGGGACTCTCTGGAAATGGCAATCCCCGCTCGATTCCGCTTTCCAAAATAAGTACCTTTTGCCCGCAAAAATGCCAGCAGCGCATCGGAAATCTGGGGCGGCAATTTTTCAAATCGGATGCCCAGTTCGATGGCCTGCCCCACAAAACTCTCCGCATCAATCCGAAATCGGTCCAGATCCAACCGCGCAAGGGGATTGTTCACTCACCGTCCTCCTCTTCGACTTTGATCTGATCCAACTGGCGTTCCCACGCCCCCCGAATCACAAACCGCAACAACACCGGATCGGCCTCCCACAGCGCATCGACTACCCGACCAACACTCGGGTCTTCAATAAAAGAACTCGGCCTCGCCCCCACCGCCGCGTCTTCTGAAAACAGCCAAAACCGTGAAAAACTCACCGACATCCCGTCCACCTCCACCGTTGCCGCCCGTTCGTTCAGCTTCAGGTGACCCATTCGTGTCAACAGCGCTTCTTCCAAAATATCCGAGTCCACACTCCGCAAAAGTTCTGCTCGTTTATTTGCATCTTTCAGCGCCGCCAGTGCCTGTAGCCATTCCCACGACACCTGAGATCGAAGCTCGGCGTTGTCCATCGGCTCCAGCGTGTCTTCCACCGTCCGCTTAAACGCATCGGGGCTCATTGCCCGAATCAATTCGGTATTAAACCGCTTCTCGTCGGGGTCATAGGCAATCAGCCCGGCCAACATTTCCGTGGGCAAGAACGCCACCACCTCGGTCCGATAGCCCGGGTTGCCCTCCGCATCCATTCCCGTAACCGAAAGGGCCTCTTCCGGATCTTCGTCCAACACGACAAGGGCCGCCTGTGCCTCCACCGGCATCGTCTGCAACAATTCCCGTGCCTTCTCTTTATTCCCCGTCCGGATCAGGTTTCGCAATTCGCCGTTTTGCATCACCAGGTCCATCATCCCCCCCGACCAGTTCCCGGCTACCAGGCGGTCTTCTTGCACCTCAACGGGTTGAACCGGAGCTTCTTCCTCCTCTTTCTCCAATAGGTCCTGAACATGAACCAGTTGCATTCCTTCCGGCATCCGTTCCTGCTTTTCCTGGCAAGGCACACATTTGCGCGCCCCCGGAACAGCATCCAGCCGCACATTCGGAATCACCACCCCGCAAACCTCACAGTGAGCAAGGGTTTCCTGGGTCATACACCCTCCACAATAAGATCGTGGCATCCCTTCGGAATCGCCCCCGAAGGCCGAAAGAGCTTAGCAAATATATTTTACACAAAACACCCCTAAAAGTCAACCCAAACATAAAAATAAAATATTGTTAATAAAAGATTTATAAACTTGACAAACTGCCCTTTTTTGGTTATATTATAGTCGTGACAAAATAGAGAAAGGCTGAGGAATTCTTCCTCAGCCTTTCTCTATTTTGTATCACCGGATCATACGATCCCAAAGGCATCCACAGGGTTCAAGTTCCAATCCAAGTCGGACATTAGCACTTGACACCTTCCTCCCAGGTCCATACCTTCGATATTTCCCCCATGCTTCCAGGCAAACGAGATACACCCGACACATCCCTTTTTTGACCCCACAACATCCGAAGATTTATGGCAACCATCCTCCTGCTCGCCGATGAAACCCACGGCGCTCGACTCAAGTCCGACCTGGAATACATTGGCTATTCCGTACACCATGCTATTCTACAAGGACAGATGGATCCCCAAATTGGGACGGCCCTGCCTGAGTCCATCGATCTCATCTTTATCGACCCCGAAGCCTCTCTCGATCGGCTCACCCAGGCCATTCAAACCCTGTCTTCCATCCCCCCCGCCCGGCAAAAACCCGTTCTGGTTGTCACCGATGAAATGACGGCGCTGAACCTGGATTTTTCTCAGGGCATTGCCGATTTTATCGTTAAACCCTACAGCCTTCGAGAAGTGGAAGCCCGACTCCGGCTTGCCCTCTGGAACGACGACCGTCCCGGAGACGATCAAACCCTCAAAATCGACGAACTCACCATCAACCTCGACCGGTACGAGGTCCGAATCAAAGGGCAGGTGATCGAACTGACCCTGAAAGAATACGAATTGCTCAAACACCTGGTCTCCCACAAAGGCAGGGTCTTCACCCGATCCGACCTCCTGGACAGCATTTGGGGCTATGACTATTACGGAGGGATGCGCACCGTAGATGTCCACATCCGTCGGCTCCGATCCAAACTGGGGGACATCGGCAACAACATCAGCACCGTCCGGGGCGTGGGCTACAAATTTGATCGCATTTAAATACCCCGAAGCACCCAGAACAAAACCTATCCATCCACTATCCCGGCCCGATCGCCTTCTTGACGGCGTCCAAAAGCGTAGAAATCATCACAGGTTTGCGCAAGATCACACTCACGCCCAGTCCTTGAATCCGTTCGTCCACTACCTCATCGGGAAAATGCCCGGTCATCACAATCACCGGGATCATTTGCCCCTGTTCCCGCATCCGGCTCAGGGCTTCGAACCCATCCACCCGGGGCATGAATAAATCCAGAATCAACAGGTCAAACGCCTGCTCACCCACCTTTGTCAACACCTCTTCCCCGTCCACAGCGCTGAATACTTCAAACCCGTTTCCCGATAACATTTCCGTATAAATACGACGGATGTCCAAATCGTCTTCAGCCAGTAACACTTTCACACTCGGCCTCTTTCAGCACACATTGCGGGAATCATGGAGTGTTAAAAATACCACCCTTGTGCCTCAAGGTCAACCCCTATCCGCCTATTTGGCATCCGGCACCTGGCAGCATTCGGCCAGTTCTGCATAGGCCTTGGGATCGGCTTTCTGGGCATTGGCATCATAGCCCGCCGTTGTGACCACAACTTCCATCTGCTCCAGATTGATCTTGGCAGGCAAAAAAGTGACCCGGGCCAGTTTTTTCTTGTTGTCGACCTCAACCGCTTTCACGCCATCCACGTTCTTTAATGCCGTCTCGATGTTTTCTTTGCACATCATACATTGCATTGTGGGCAGCTTGATTTCAGCTACCTCGGCTCCAGACTCGGTCGAACACGATACAAAAATTCCTGCACTGAGAATGAGCAAGCCTGCAACCATAAATGCCATCAAACGCCTGGTCATGGGAAACCTCCTTTATAAGTTAATCTGCAACCTCATAGCCCAGCTCCACGATTTTTTCCCGGACAACCTGAAGGTCGGGAACATCCCCTTTGTAAAAAACTTCAACCCGGGCTTTTTTATGGTTCGCCTTCACCCGATCGACACCTGCAATCGTCTCCACACCCTGTACAACACTCTGCTCACAATGGCCACAGGACATTCCCTGAACAGCCAACGATGCCTTCTTGGAAAAAAACATAGGCCCTATCCTTTCTACTCAGCCCTTGAATTCGGTGATCTCTGCAATAGTAACACCACGTAACCCCCCTTTTTTATGCACCTCACCCACTACTGATGAAGACAAGCTGTTTGTGAATCGTGGAATACCTCCTTCTATTGATAGGGTTTCACCTTGTCCTTGTTCTATTTCCGCCACTATTTTTTCTTGCCGCAACTCCTACCCTTTCCACAGTGCATAAATCGCTGGGATCACGACCAGGGTCAGCACGGTGGACGAAACCATGCCTCCCACCATTGGCGCGGCAATTCGCTTCATCGCTTCGGACCCCGTGCGGGTTGCCCACATAATAAGGTACATCAGCCAGATGCCGCCAACAAGAGAAAAGAGCACTGAAGAGGTCCGGACTTCCTGAAGAAGAAAAATCCGCCTGCAATCAAAACAATGCTGCCTCCCGCAATCAGAGCATACAGGAGGGTTTTGGGCAGAACCTACTTGGATGCTTCTTCC
>JAPUJS010000483.1 GCA_027296045.1 bacterium
AAGTGATGGGTTGGGTTTCGTGGCCCTTCGTGATTGGGGGATGTGATGGGTTGGGTTCTGTGGCCCTTCGTGATTGGGGGATGTGATGGGTTGGGTTCTGTGGCCCTTCGTGATCAAAAAAAGGTTCTTCCAGGCCGCGGAGCCCGGAAGAACCCAATCGAAGCAAGTGATACCGCTTGGTCAGTAACATATATCGGCATTGGGGGGGTCGATCTTGAGTTCAAAATGCCAATATTTTACATTAATCCATCGAAAATTTATGTTTAAATTTATAAATATCAAATATTTATCTATCAACAAACCTTAGACTGCGCACAATGGCCCGATACCCTTCCTGGGGGAAATCGCCCCGTACGCCATTGCCCAGCATAAAGTAGGCTTCTCGATTGCGAACCACGACGGCAGCCAGAAAACGAGTGCCCGGGAACCGGCGGTTCTGGGTAAACGGATTCTTGCGGAACTGCCATTGTAAGGCCTCGTCGTTGCCCAGGTTGACACGTCGTTTTTCGCCCTGTTGTGTATACCCCTCGAATGCATCTTTCAGGGTCCCCTCATAGCTGACCACCAAATCTTCCAGGGTGGTAATTTCGTTGAGGGCGGCCGGCTGCAAAAACATCTCGGGCCGGAAAAGGGTTCCCGCACTTTCAATAAATGGGCGGGACATTCGGACTTCCACACGGGCCTTGCCGTTGCTTTCTCGTATGAGCTCAAAGGTTTGCACATTCAAGCCCCACGCCTCGGAAGGGCGAGAAACCTGAAACCCCCACTCATTGTTCACATAGGCCAACTCATTGAGCGGGAACGTAGAATTAGGATCTGTAGGAATTTTGCCACAGCTGAGCGCCAGAAAGGCTGGCAACAAGCAAATAAATAAGATCGTTCGCCCCAACATAGCGGCTTCTCCCAATTAGAAGTGAAACCCGACCCTGCATAAAGAATAGTAATAATATATATCAAATTTCAGAACTTTCAAGCTAAAATCAATGCATTTAGGCCGGTTTCAGGCACTGGTGCGTCTCCGCCTCCACTTTAATTTGCGCCCAATCCCACAGCTGTGGAATATAGGCCACATCGGCCCACAAAGCCGCCTGATCTGCAAAATGGGGGCTGCCCGGATGGCCCGATGCCCCAAGCGGGACGATCCACCGCGAGTTTGTCCAGTCCGACGGATCGTGTAAATAGCGATTCACCGATAAGCCGACAACAGAAAACGGGTCGTGAACCGCATAGCTTCCGGCCAGGGGTGTATCGCCATCTCCGTGAACCGCAAAGCCGGGAGGTGACAAAAGGGAAGCGGCTTCGGGAAATACCGACGCCAGTACATGACAGGGCTTCGTGCGGTGCAATCGTCCCCAGGTCCACCCCGTTGGATCCGCCCCAAGCCGATCTTTCAACTCAACCACGGCTTCCCGAAGCGCTTCTCCCAATCTCTCTTTCCAGGTCACGCCCACAGGCAGCAAAGCGGCATCTCCCCGTTCGATCTCCAAAATCATCTCCAGACCAATCAGCCGAATATGCGCCTCGCCGCCTTCGAGACCTGCCAGAACCGATTCGGCAAGATCGCCCAACAGGTGACGCACCAGCCAACGGGTTGCATACACACGGGCCATGGAATAAATCGTGGGGGCCACCAGGTCACGATCCATCCGACCGTCCCAGGAAGACAACATCGAAAGAGCTGTTTCGCAATCGGCATTCGGCGGATCGACCTGGAGCAGGGCCTCGCTAAAGATACGGGCCGGATTCGATATGAGTTCGGCATGAATCTTTGCCATATCGTCCAGCGTGGCGGTTCCCGGCACCAATTCCAAAATTCGGGTTTGCACCCGGCGTGCCCGAAACTCAGGCGACGCATACAAGCCCACATAATAGGGATAATCGTGGGGGGCCACCCGCTGGTTGCAGGTCACCACATAGCCCTGCTCGGGATTGATCGCAGAGGGCAATTCTTCGTGAGGGATATACCCCTGCCACTCGTGCTCACCCGTCCACCCCGGCACCGCCGTCCACCCATTTTCTTCGCCCCGAATGGGGATCCTCCCGGCATGGATATAGCCAAAATTTCCCTGCACATCCACCACAGCATAATTGTTGACTCGATCTGTCCAATCCCGAAAAGCCTCGCGCAGCCCAGACACAGAAGTCGCCTGCATCGCATCTCTTGCCGAATCTACCCATCTCGTGCCTTCCATCAGCCCCGGATCGGTAATCGCGATCCCCACCCCCTTCGATGGGTCCCCCGCAATAACAGGTCCGTGGTGCGTAATCGTCACCTCCATAGGCACCGGATCGGTGCCCCGCACAACCAACGTCTCCTGCAACACCTCCGCAGGCCGCCACTCCCCCCGAAATTCATATTCCCTCACCCCGTCCTGCTCCCGAAACCGTTCTACAAATAAATCCTGTGTATCGGCAGATCCATAGGTCATCCCCCAACCCACATGTTCGTTGTGACAAAAGTGCAACGCCCCCGGCATCCCCGGCACCGAATGGCCGATCACCGTAAAATCAGGGCATGACAGGTGTATCTGATAGTATACATTTGGCGTATCCAGACCCCGATGCGAATCTCCGCCCATCAGCGGCAAGCCTGTTGCCGTGAACCTACCAGAAATCGCCCATGCATTCGAACCCTGATCTTCGGCATCCGGCAGCGGCATCCCGGTTGCTTTCTGAAGCATCTCCGTCCCATCCAGCGGATCGCCCGCATAGGCCTCGCCCGGCGGAACCGTCACCAGGTGTCCGCGCGGATAGCCCTTCAAGAAAGACGCCATCTTCTCGGGTCCGATTCGCTCTGCCATCAGCGTACGGAACAGCTTTGGCTCAAACGTGCCCAAAAGCGTATTGCGCATCTTATACACAGCCAGGCAGTGCCAATTTTCCCAGGGTTCGGGTCTCTCCTCCAACAACCGATATTCAACCGGCAGCTGCGCCGCCGTCTCCAAAAACGCATTGACCCCGGCGGTATAGGCATCCACCATCGCCCTTGCTTTGGCACTGGCAACTTCATAGTCCAATTTTGCCGTACGCCCCATCCCGGCCACCCGCAGCAATCGATCTTTGGCCACCGCGGACGGTCCGGCAAATTCCGCCCAGCGCCCCAGCGCCTGATGGCGGTCGAAATCCATATGCCACAACCGATCCTGAGCCGTTACAAAACCCTGCGCAAAAAATAAATCCGTTTCACGCTCTGCCCGAATATGGGGAATTCCCCACAGATCCCGATAAACGTCAACAGAATCCGTCAGCGCCTCAAACTGCATTGGGCACGTCACATCGGGCAATGCGGCTTGCAAATCTTCCTGGGTAATTTGAGCCATACCTTAAGGTTCCTCTCCAGACTTTTGAACGCGATACGCGCTGTCTCTCTGCTCCAGTTCCGGATGCAGTCGATAAAAAATCACCTTCACCTGCTGCATCATCGGCCCGCCAACCACCACCTGATTGTCGATCACAACCGTCGGATTCATATCCAATAGTACCCCCATTGAACGTGCCACCTCTTGAGAGTTTGTCAATAACGCCTTCCCTTGATTGCCCGAAGCACACTGCCGCAAGGAGTGGATATCCATCCCCATCTGTTGCGCACAAGCTTCAATCGAAAGCCCCGTCTGCTTGTTTTTTATGCCCTGAATTCTGCAAAGCAGATAGTCCAGGAATCGACTGGGACCAACTTCTTGGGCACAGACATGCCATACATCTTCATCTGCCAACATCCCCCGAGACTGTCCCAGAAAATGGAGGTTCAATCGATCCAGTGCTCCGACACTGGCCAGCCACACAATCAAATCTTCGGTGGATGCGATTGCATATTGAGAAGCCGTACCGACAAACAAATCGATCCGTCCCGGCTCAGGCGTTCGATCCAGCAGCCGGGCAACCGGCGTCATACGGGCATCCGGAACAAAGGCCTCGCCCACTTGCTTGACCACCTGTGCAAACCTGAAAAACCGGGCGGTCTTGTCAAATTTGGCCCCTAAAATAAATGTGGGCACCCGATCTACCTCAAACTGTGTTGCCAGCGCCTGCCCCGCTTTCGATTGGATATCCACCGTCTGCACGTGCGCCCCCGGGAAAAACGCCAGGGTAGACTGAATAAAATGGTAGGTATCACACACCGCACAATCTGCATCGTTTAACACCGTCACAGGAAAGGATACCGGTGCCTGGAAACGGCACGCTGCATGCTCCGTATTTGGATTCAGACACACACCCACATATCCGGGCTTGCTGCAATCTGAATCCCCTGTACAATCCGGCAGTGACGCACAAGCTGGAAGCGAAGCGTCCTTTTGGCAGATCTCCCGGGCCAGTGCGACCGGATCAAAAAACGCCTCCACCTCCCGGCCGTTCACCAAAAGCGTGGGCGAAGCATGAATGCCCAGCAAATTTGCCCGCCGAATATTTTCGGCAAACAACCGTTCCCCTTCCCCGTTTGCCACCCATTTTTTCACCTCTTCAGCATCGATGCCCACCCTGGACGCACAAGCCTCCCAATCGCCCTGTTCCCCTTCCCGATTTCGACACAAAATATAATCGTAATACCGATTGGGAAACTGCCTCATCATCACCATCTGACGAATCCCTTCCTCAATTTCCGCATCGCCGTGCAAACTGCGGAATCGCCCCGACCCCTCCGTTGTCGTGGCTTCGCAAGCTGGCCCCTGCCTGGCTGAGCGCCTCTGTGTCGATTGGGTTTCGTTTTCTGCCCCCACCTCATCGGCAATAAAATAGAGCTGAAAATCAATCCGATCCCCGAAGGCCTTCAACGTTGGGGCCAGCGCCATCTCGGCCTGCACCCCGTAAGGACAATGGGCCATCACAAACAACGCTACCCGAACCCGTTCGCCCGACGGTGTCGATTCTAACGCCGTTTCAAGAGATGGGGCCTGATGCCCACCTTGATGATTTATTTCGGCCAGCATAGACGCAAACCGGGCGTCAAAATCCGGGGTCTGATTGGCATCGTGACAGCTCTGACAGACCTCCCCCGACACCTGCCCCCGAATATTGCCCTTCTCCGGCCGTCTCACATGGTGTGCCCCAGGACCGTGGCAGGTCTCGCACTGAACCCCGGTCAGCGTCTCCCGATCTTTCCCAATCTGAAACCCGGTTGCATAGCCAAACCCCGTCGTATGACAGGTCACACAATCCGGTTGATAATGTTTTTGGACCTGGAGCAACCGGTTAAACGCCCCCGCATGATGCGTCCCTTTCCAGTCTTCATACGCTGCCTCGTGACAATTCTTGCAGGCCTCTGCCCCCGCATATCCGTTCTTATTTCCACGGATCGTCTGTTCCATTTTAAATCCTGCAAATCGGGGCCGGGCGGTGGCCTGTAATACAGGATCGGACGCCACCTGTTTGTAAAACCCTTCCACCAGCTTGCCGACATCCCGATCCTCGCCAATCTCTTCTTTCAAATAGACCTGCGTCACTTCTTGACCCGTCACCCGTCCGTCGACCACCGTCAACACGGCTTTGCCCACCGCCTTGCCCTGCGGCAAGGTCCCCAGAACAGGGGTCCCACCCCAATTTGTCTGGACCTTCTGCGACCGGCTGCTCACAACCACCCCACGCCCTGCCAACACCTCTGCCAGGGCCCCATTTGCCTCGGCCTCTAAATCGCTCAACACCACCCAAAAATCTGCCTGCACCCTGGACAACGCCTCCTGGACCGCCAGAACCGGATCCTGCAACATCACCCCGGCCTCATCCAGAACCCTCCGCAGATCGACCCCGGTGTGCCCCATCGTTTTGTGTTTGGACTCCACAACCAGCCCCGTCACGCCAATCACACCGATGCGCAACCCGTTGCGCTCAAAGGATTGAAAAGCAGGAACAAGCTGTCCGTCAGATCGCATATTTGCGCTCAAAAATACCACGCCACCCGTGTCCCGCTGGGTCTCGAAAAATCCCCGGCCAAAACGCAGTTCCCCCGCACCCACATTGGCCGCATCGTATCCCATCTCCCGCATGGCCTGCACATGTACCGCACAGCGCCATTGATCCAATGCCGAATCGCCTGCAAACAATCCCCCCGCATCGACCACCAGTGCGCCGGGATGGGTCTGCCGAAGCATACGCAAAGCCGTTGCCCGTCGGCCCACACCGCCAAGCTGATTTTCGGTACATCCACACACCTCCAGAAAGCTCTGGGTATTTCCCGAATAGATCAACACGACCTCGGCCGCACCCACCGGTATGCTGCCGATCCACAACATAACCAGAATCACAACCATCCAAACCATGGCTTATCCTATGTATGAAAAAGGCCCGATATTCAACCGAATACCCGGCCCCTTCAACTGTCCAATTTTAACATACTCAGTTCACAAACCCCAGCCGCCTCCAGCGAATCTTTGCCAGCACATTCCAGATGGGCGGATTGGAATCCCAGGAATAGTAGATAAACCAGGGATGTGCCTTCACCTTATCCAGCGAAACCGTGCCCCAGAACCGGCTGTCGTGACTGCTGTCCCGGTTGTCTCCCATCACAAAAATATTTCCGGGTGGTACGGTATAGGGCCCAAAATTGTCCCGCTGGCCGTATCGGCGGGGCACAATTCGGGGATCTTCATATTTCACCCCATCCGGATTTTCAAACGGCTTGCCATCCACATAAACCACCTTGTTCTTGATCTCCACCGTCTGCCCGGCCACAGCAATACAACGCTTGATAAAATCTCGGGACTCATCTTTGGGATATTCAAAAATAACCAGATCACCCGGCCGCGGATCTCGAAACCCCGGCATCCGGAAAGAAGGCAGCTTAAGATTCAAAATGGGCAACCGATCGGGCACCTGGGTCCCGAACGTCAGCTTATCGCCCAGCACATAGTCTCCCTCCAAAAACGTATCTTCCATCGATCCCGAAGGAATATGGTAGGCCTGCACGAGGGTCGCCCGGATCAGAATGGCCAAAAAAACAGCCACCACGATTTGCTTCACATACTCCTTAATCACATCTCCCGAAGACGGCTTTTTCGACATTCACAAACTCCTTAAAACAACAAACGACCTTATGATTTTGGCTTAGGAACAATAAAAGATACGAAAAATAGGCTGGAAAGGCCACAAGTACTATAAAAACAGGAGACAGAATACAGAAGGGGAGACCGGGAAGGGCTTCTGGATTCTGTCTCCTGTATTCTGGATTCCGGAGGGGTGGACGGGTGGGACTCTTGTCTCCTATTTCTGGGTCGAGAAATACGTCGGTTCCGGTTTCCCGGTCTCCGCCGACTTGTTGGCCGCCAGGGTCACGTCCAAAGACCGGGCGCCGTCCTCAAAATCAGACAAAATCTGGGACCCATCCCCTGTGCGCACGGCCTCCATAAACACCTCGTCAATATCTCGCCCCTCGGGCACAGGACCCGGATCGGCCGCCTCATCTGGCGAGACAACCATCCCGTCCCGCCCACCGACCGTTACCCGCATATTTTCCAGAATCAGATTAATCCCACTATTCCCCCCGCCCTCTCGAAGTGCGCAACAAGAGCTCAAGGATCCGACCGCCCCATTTTCAAACCGGAAAGTCAGCGAATACACATCTGGAATATCCAGATTCTCCACATCGGCCATCGTCCGCAACGCATAATAGGCGTGGACCTCATCAATCTCGCCCACCAGATATCGCAACAAATCCACCTGGTGCGTCGTCTGCTCCACAAGCTGACCGCCCGACTGTTCCATCACCCGCCACCAGGGCGTACCGGGCAATCCACCCCACCGATGTGCAACCGCCATCCCGATGGTGCGACCTTCCAAAAATGCCTTGGCCTGCTGCGTCCCTCCAGCGTATCGAATCTGATATCCCGCACACGATAACACCCCCGCACCTTTAATTGCATCCATAATTTCAACTGCCTTTTCCATTGTGGGAGCCACCGGTTTTTCCAAAAACAGGTGAATCCCTTTCTGAGCAGCCAGAATCTCTGCGTCATAATGCGCAAAAGTAGGCACCACCACGTACATCGCCGTCAACTCTTCCTTGTCCAGCATCTCGTGATAATCCGTATACGCCGTTCCGCCAAACTCCTCGGTTGCACTTTGAGCCGTTTCCGCATTCACATCACAAATCGCCGCTATCTCCACACCGTCCATATTGGCCAACGACCGCATATGACTCCGCGCACGCCCACCGGCACCCACAAACCCCACCTGAATTGCCATAACAATCTCCCTCTATCAAAAATGTAAGCACGCTTTTGCAAAGCGCCCGCCCATGGTCCGTATCATCAAACGATTATTCCGTTCCCCTGTCGAGTCAATAATCGACTTGCAAAGCTCGCCACCGATCATAAGGCACCTGCATCTCTTCGGGCAAAGCATCTCTCACATTGTTGGCCAATAACCAGCGCAAGCGGGGATCCACATCCTTTGGCGTTCCCTCTTCCGAATGCTTGCTCCAGCTGCACGACAGCGTGAGCCGCTCCACATCTTTTTTCATCACCCCGCGATGGATGATCTTCCCATTCCAGAACGCCGCCTGCCCCGCCTTCAAAGGAATGGCATACTGCCCCGAAATATCCTCGTTTCGAACCTCGGCCTCGGTCAAGCACTGAAGCTCGTGCGGCGTCCGATAACGCCGATGGCTCCCCGGCACCACCATCAAACACGCATCATCCACCAGGGCCAGGTGCCAGCGCAACCCGTTCATCGGGGCGTCCGGATTCAGCAATTCTAATTCTTCTTCCTCCCCCATCTCTGCCTTTGTCCGAACCGAATCCCGATGCCATCCAAACCCATAGTCATCGTCGTAGGGATTGGTAAAAATCAACACACCACCCAGTCTCAATTCATCGCCCAAAATGGGTTGAACATATTTCATCACCGGATCGGTCAGCAGATAGTCTGCAAAATCCGGCTCCCCAATTTCCGGTGCAAACAATCCCCGAATCGCCCACGGTTCACCCGGACCTGCCCAGTGGGTATAAATATCAACCTCTCCCACCCGCACCTTCTGCTTCACCCGCTTGGCCGCTTCCAGCAAACGCGCCAGCATATCCGGATCGACCACGTCGTCCACGATCACGAACCCCTCGGTTCGGTAGTGATCCAGTTGTTTGTCTGTAAACATACGACCTACCCCCCGGCCCCCTTCCTGGAAGGAAGGGGGAGAAGACCTGCGATTACGTGTTTGGAATGTCAAAATTCATCCGTGTGCAGCTAATAATCAATCTGAAGCAACCGCCACCGATCGTAGGGCGTGTGCATTGCCTCGGGCAAGGCATTCCGAACGCGTTCGTCCAGTTGCCATCGGTGACGCGGATCCACCTCCTATTTTTTGTCCAACGGACCCTTCGGTGTTTCCCCGCTGTAAAGCGTACTGCCCCGTTCATACGACACGTCTACAACCCCATCATCAATCCGCAACCGGGGCACATTATTTCCAAACACATCCCGGTCGGGTCCGCGCATCACAGCCAGCTGCGCGTCCGTCATCCCCTCGACCAGGTCGCCCCAGCGATTTTCCGGCTGCACCAACTCGCCGCCGCTGCGATTGAAACTCCGGGAGGAATATTTAATCAGAATCCCGCGCCTGTCCAGATCCCCCGTCCAGGCAAACGTACCGTGGGAGGTGGACCCGTCCATGAAAAAGAGCACATCGCCCGCCTTCATCCCGATGTGTTTTACCAGCCCCATGTGGTCGTCGCACGTTGTCACGCCCGGGGGTACCGGATAATTGGCCTTGTGGGAGCCGGGCAGACAGGCAAACCCGCCGTCCTCCTCATGCACATCCCGGAGTTGCCACGTTGCCGTTACCGCCTGACAATAACTCCGTCCGTTCTGATACATATGCTGGCGCGATGGATTAATCGGTTCGCCATTGTTGTGCTGCGCGTGTCCGGAAGTCCCCTTCACCGCGCAAAAAGCCGTAGCGCCGCCCATCCGACCGCCGCTGCCGCCCATCCAGTTCAGCCGGTGTTCGACCACCCGGTGGGCCACCATCTTTCGGAAGGGATCACAATAGGGCTCGGGCAAACTCAGCAGGCCGCTCAGGGTCGGACGCCCCGTGCCGACCAGGCTTTTTGATCCACCCGATAATTCCGAGCCCACCCGGATCTGGTCTTCAAACTTATCCACGGCCTCGTTTGCCGCAGCCAGCCAGTCCTCATCCATCACACCCCGCAATACCAGATAGCCCTTCAAATCCCAGAAATAGAACTCGTTATAGTCAATATTGGAGTCCAGATCCAGCTTATAAATCGACGGATGGAAAATCTGTTGCGCATTGTCCAACTGCACGTTCTCCCCATCCGTCACAACTGTTGGCGGTGGCGTCGAATCCCGATACCCCGGCTTGTAAAGCGCGGCCCTCTGTTCTGGACTCAGCTCCGCGTGCCATTCCGGACGGGGTTCTGCTTCGGCCTTCGGACCCGTCCCTGCCGTCCGAATCACCCCGCGTCCCACATATTCATAGCTCAAAAGTCGGCGGGGTTCTCCCCCACGCCAGGGACGAACCCCTTGCAATACCGACAACCCGACCATCAGCAGATCCCCCGCTTTCAGCACAGGCTGCTCGGCCAGATCCATATCATCTTCGCCTGTCAGCACGCCCTCCGGAGTTTCCACATTGCTCTTGTGGCTTTGTGACACCACGACAAACCCGCCGTCCCCTTCATCGACATCCTCAAGCACCCAAATGACGCGCACTCCTTCACTGTACCGCCGTCCATTTTGATGGTAATATGCAATGCCTGGATCTCGGGGCTCATTCCCACCTGCCAGAAGTCCCCCTACCGTCTCCGGTCGACTTCCCAGCAATTCGGGCTCCGTATCCAGCCGAAATCCCGGCCCCACAATCTGATTCAAGTACCACACCAACTGCGGGTTCACCAGCAAATCTCGAAACGGATCTCGCAACCCTTCCGACCATCCTAGCATCCCCTCCGTCTCACCGGCCTCATCCAGCGCCTTGTTCAACGCCTCCACCTCACCCCGGTTCAACACCCCCGGAACATGCAAAAACCCGGACACATCGAATGCATAATTTTCTTCATTGCTCATCTGTTCCCGATCCATCTGTACCCCCTGTTCTGGAAGGTTAAAAATCGCGCAGAAAACATGGACCCATCTATTCCGAAAGCCAGGCAAAAATTAAGCAGGTATATCAAAACCTTCAGACACCTTGACCCTCCTCCTCCGTCCGTTCTTTCATCTCATCGACCACAGGCCGGGTCGGCGCTTCGCCGCTGTAAAGCGTACTGCCCCGTTCATAAGACACCGTCACCTCTCCGTCTGCCACCTCCAGACGCGGCACATTGTGTTCCCGGGCATCCCGGTCGGGCCCTCGCATCACCGCCAGTTGCGCATCGCTCATCCCTTCTACCAGATCTCCCCAGCGATTCCAGGGCTGCACCATCTCGCCTCCACTCCGGTTGAAATTTCGCGAGGAATACTTGATCAAAATCCCCCGCCTCGGAATCGGATTCTTCCAGGCCGTTGCTCCGTGCGTGAGGGCACCGTCTGCAAAAAACGCCACATCCCCCGCCTTCATCACCAGTTGTTTCACCAGCCCCATATCATCGTTGCAGGTTCGAATGCCCGGAGGCATCGGATAAAACGCTTTGTGGGTGCCCGGCACACAGGCAAACCCACCCAACCTCGGCGCCACATCTCTAAGCTGCCAGGTCGCCGTTACCGCCTGGTGGTAACTCCGTCCGTTCTGAAACCCATACCCCATATGCAGATGCAGCGGTTCGCCGTTGTTGTGCAACGAATGCCCCGAACTACCCTGCACGGAACAAAACGCCGTGGGTCCCCCCGTGCGGCCCCCGCTGGCACCCATCCAGTTCAAACGGTGTTCAATCACCGGATGCGCCATCATCCGACAAAACGGCTCGTTATACGGCTCAGGTAATTCCAGAAGCCCGCCCAATGTCGGCCGCCCCGTGCCTGCCAGGCTTTTCGACCCACCCGACAGTTCCCTGCCCACCACAATCCGGTCTTCAAATTTATCCACGGCCTCGTTTGCCGCCGCCAGCCAATCTTCATCCATCACGCCTCGAAGAATCAGATAGCCGTTCAAATCCCAGAAATAAAATTCCTTGAAATCAATCCCGGAGTCCGGATCCAGCTTGTATATCGACGGATGAAATACCTTCCTGGATGCATCCAGCTTCACGGTCTTCCCATCCGTGACATTCGTCGGCGGGGGTGTTGTAGACGCATATCCTGGCTTGTAAAGAGACGCTCGCTGCTCGGCTGTCATCTCCAAATGCCATTGAGGCGATGGATCTTCTTCCACCTTCGGTCCTGTCCCGGCAGATGAAATCACCCCTCTGCCCACATACTCATGACTCAACAGCCGTTGAGGATCTTTTCCCTGCCAGGCACGCATCCCCTGAAGCGCACTGCCTGCCACCAGAAAAAGATCTCCTGCCTTGAGCACGGGTTGAAACGTCAACCCCATATCATCTTTGCCTGTAGCCACGTCCTCTGGCGTCTCCACGTTTGCCTTGTGCGTATACGGCACCATTACAAACCCGCCATCCCCTTCATTCACATCGCAAAGCGCCCAGATCACCCGCACGGCCTGGCAATACCGGCGACCGTTCTGGTAGTAATACGCACGCCCGGGATTTCGCGGTTCATTGCCCCCCACCAGAGGCGCGCTTATATCGCAGGTCTCGTCGCATAAAATCTCTGGCTCTCGATCCAGCCGAAAGCCAAACCCAATAATCTGATTGAGATACCACACCAGCTGGGGATGCACCAGAAGATCTCGAAATAGACCCCGTCCGGGCGACGTCCCGCCCAGCAAGCCGTCGAATCGGCCGGCCTCATCGATAGCTTTGTTGAGGGCTGCCACCGCACCCCGGGTCAGAACCCCCGGAACGTGCAGGTATCCCGCGATATCAAAAGCGTAATTCTCTTCATTGCTCATGGCTTCCCGGTCCATCGGTGACCTCCTGGTCTTTGTGTTGGTGATGCGCTACTCTTTGCCAAAATATTAGGAACACTCCTTCAACAAACCAAGAAAAATAAATTTGCATCGCCTATTCAGAAATCTCCACCACATAAATATTGCCGCTGCCTCTACCATCCGTGCGCCCAGTGCCCCGATCCTGGAAACCAGATCGCGTCCACCACGCTGGAGGTGCCCACACCCACAAGATAGCCCACCACAACCCCGTACCAAAATGGCAGCGACCGCCGGTAGAGACCCACACCCCCGAACCGCAGCGTCAGGCTCTTGACAAGCCAGACCAGAAAAATTGCAAACCCGTACGTATGGTGCGGAAAGGCCAGCCCCACGGGGTGAATCGGCCACGAAGCAAATCGGGCGCTCAGTAACGTCAGCAACCCGGCCTCCCCCACTCCGAAGAGCCACACCAAAAGCTTCTGAGGGTCAAAATACGTGGGCTCCGTCCCCTCGATGAGGCCCACCTGGCCCAGCATCACCGTCCAGTCGTACATGTAGGCGGCGTTCAGCCCGCCCTCTGTGTAACACAAATAAAGCTGGGCCCCGCAGGAAACCAGATAGGCCACAAGCAGGGCGCCCGGCAGGGCAACCACCACCAGGAAACGGCGTCCGAGCCCCTGCTGCAGCAGCCGAAAAAAATGCGGAATCGCCGGAATCGACAGCATCCGTCCCGAATGCGCAGCCAGCCCGCCCCGGTTCACCACCATAATCCCCGTCAGGTCGCTCGCGGTGAAATTGGCCGTGCCCAGAAGCGCCTTCATCACCGGCCCCCCCTTCTGGCCCTGCGGCGACAGGAACACAAACCCCGTTGCCGCCGAATACTTGGCCACACCGACGTAGATCACAAACAGCAGTAAAAGCTGCAGCAGTGCGGCCACAAGCCCGATCCCCATGCCCATCATCCAGCCCAGCAGAAAGACAAATGCAGCCAGAAACCCCAGCCAGGCCGTGCGGTAGGACACCGGTGCCCCGTCGTCTTCCGAGCGCAACCCCGAAATCGCCTTTCTGAACGTCTCCTTCAAATGCCCCCGGGCCACCCACACCGACCAGACCACCAGGAAAAAGAGCGCCCCGTGCGCCTCCAGCATCCGGATCTCCCCGGAGGCGGCCGCCTGCCCCTGCAGGCCCACCGTGAACCCCGTCCGGTTTATCAGGGCCTGCTTGAACACATTTACGACAAAAAACACCCAAAAACTCAGCAGGATGTTCAGCGGGCACAGGTAGGACAGCCCCATTAAAAGCGGCTGCACCCGCAGATAGAGCGTGGGAAAGTCCCGGCCGATGAAGACCGCCTTGGTCAGGTAGTGGTCGTAGACCGTAATCCGGGGCAACGAGAGCACAAAATACCCTGCAATATTCCAGAAAAGCACGGCCCCCGTGCAGGCAAACCCCGCCCAGAAGGCCCACTGCCTGAACACGGCGGGCAGCCGACTCCCCGGTTCCTCCCGCAACAACTCCAGGGGCACCGTAGCCAGAGGAAAGGTCAGCCGCTCGTGCTCCAGCCACTGCTTGTAAAACAGCACGCTGGCAAAAAACCCGGCCATGACCAGGGCCAGCGTCCCTGCAAACCACCAGAACAGCGGCACGGTCCAGTGGTCCCAGGGGATCGCCTCCCCGGGCCCCAGCCCCGAATACAGTCTTTCCACCGCCCAGGTGCCCCGGTCAAAAAACAGCCACCGGGGCATGTAGGGCCCCACCACCTCCCAGAACCGGTTCTCGGGCGAGGAGAACGCCGCCGGCGCCGAAATATCCGTAATCAAATAGCCCCCCCAGCCCACCGCCGGCGCTGTGCCCACCATCCACACCATCCCGAAAATCCCCATCACCTCGGTGCGGGACAGCGCCCATTGAGGCACGACCAGCTTTAAGACCGTGTTGATCCCGATCCACAACACCAGCGGCAGCAACGTTGTGATGGGCAGAAAGCTCTTCATCAGATTTCGCCCGAAATACGTCGCATACAGGCACATCCCGGCAATCGTCAAAAGGCCCAGCACAAACGCCCGGAGCGTCAGTCGCTCCCGGACGGGAGCCGCGTCAAGAACCGCTTCATGTTGAGAGGAAATAGCCATACCGTTCCATTCCAGGTTATACCGGACTCAGCACCCCTTTTACAACCCCTCCCGATACCGCAGCAGGTCCACCGGGGCGTAGTCGTCCGTGAGAATCGGCGCGTCTGCCACCACCGGCTTCTCCTCCAGCAGGGGACCGGTGACCTCGAGCAGATCCAGCGCCCTTCCGGCCTCCTGTTTCAGCGCCCGGATCGAAGCGGCGATCTCCTCCCCCCCCCGGCGCCGTTCCTCCAGCGTGGCCACCACCACAATATTTCCCCGGTTGGGCACCGGGAACAGGTAGACCTGCGGGAAGCACACCGTAAACGTCCGGATCATCGACCGGTACAGAATCCCCGGCCCCAGACGGGCCACATTTGCCGTCACCACACCTCCCGGACGCAGAATTGCCTTCACCTCATTCAGAAATTCTACCGTCGTCAGGTGGAACGGCACCGTGTCCGCGTCGAAGGCATCCAGGATCACCCAGTCGTAGCGCCTCCCCGTCCGCCTTACGTAGATCCGACCGTCTGCGGCATGGATGCGGTAGTCCGGTCCCTCCTCTGCGCCAAAAAAGCGGCGGGTCACGGCCACCACCTCTGGATCGATCTCCACCGCGTCGATTTCCACCTCCGGTCGAAAAGCCCTCACAAACCGGGGCAGGGCCCCGCCGGCCAGTCCGACCATCAATACCTGCCGGGGCGTGCCAAAGGCAAGCCCGGCCACCAGATAGGCCGTATAGTTCACGCGCAGGGCCACCGGGTCTGCCAGGGTCATTGCGCCCTGGAGCCGGCCGTACCCGAATCGGAGGTAGCGGGCCTCGGCATCCTCCGAGACCAGGATGTGGTGGTAGACCGAATCGTGTTCGTAGAGCACCTTTTCCCCCTGCGGCACCCCGGGCGGCACATCGCACCCCCAAAGAAGGAAAGGTAAAAGGTAAAAGGTAAAAGGCAGAAATAGAGAACGCTCTTTGAATGTGTTTTTCTCTGTGATCTCTGCGTGCTCTGTGCTAAAAAAACCCATCCTTTTTCAGAACCTCCTACTTCAGCCTTCTCCCAACGACCGCCAGCCCCCCCATCACCAGCAGCCCGGCCCCCATCACCAGCAGGATCGTCCGCACGCCCAGCGCCGGGATCAGGTAAAACGCCGTGCCCAGCGTCCCCACAACGCTGCCTGCCGTCGAAAGCGCCCCGATCGTGCCGGCCACCGCGCCCACCTCCGTCACCTTGGAGACCGAAAGTCGCACCAGAAAAGGCGACACCGTGCCTAAGGCCACCCCCGGCACCAGAAACATCAGCGCCGACGCGACCAGGGGCCCCAGCCGCGGGCCCATCCGGGCTTCGAACACCCACCGGTTCACCCCCGACGCAACCCAGGGCAAAGCCAGGATCACCAGCCCGGCCAGGGCCAGCAGCACGGCCAGGGCCCGCGCATCCGGCACCCGGTCGGCCAGCCGTCCACCCAGGTAGGCCCCCCCGCTCAGGGCCGCCAGCAGCACCCCGATCAGGCTCCCCCATACAAATACCGAACTCCCGAAATAGGGTGCCAGCACCCGGCTGCCTGCAATCTCCAGCCCCATCAGGGCTGCCCCCGAAAAAAACGCAATCACCTTGAACATACCCGCTCCCAGTAGGCCTCAAAACGGCCTTCCGCACAAGATAGCCTTTTGAGGAAAGATCTCAAGCCAAAACGACCCCTCTCCCCGAAATCTCTGTTGATTTCTGCACCAACGGCCCGTACATTAGGGGTGGCTGGAGAACCCCTTTTTTAGCGTAGAGATTGCAGAGAACCTCCAGTTTTTCTCTGCGATCTCTGTGCTAAATCATGCCTTTGGGGAAGCACTCCAGCATTAGACCTGAATCGTCCGTTTTCTCATTGGGAGGTCACCTTGAAACGCACCCTCGGGCTGCTCCTGGCCCTGGCCCTCTATGCCGCTCCCGCCGCCTGCAGCGAACCGATCGTCGCCGTCCTTCCGTTTCAGAACCAGACGGGCGACCCCGAACGCGACTGGCTCGGGCAGGGCCTGTCCTGGAGCCTCACGGACAAACTCCGCCACGCCCTCGAAACGGCCGACCCCTCCTGGGTCCGGGGAGCCCTGATCGAGACGGGGGCCGACCTTTCAGACCCCAAAGCGGTCCGGCAGGTTGGAAAGGCACTGGGGGTCACGCACCTCCTCTTCGGCTCTTACCGCACCCCCGAAACCCGGGTGCAGATCGCCGCGCAAATCCTTCAGGTTGCAACCGGGGAAGTGGTGCAGATCGAGGGCCTGGAAGGCCCCCTGGAAGGCCTCTTTGACCTCCAGGACCGCATCGCCCTCGAGGTTCTGGATCGCCTTGGGGTCCGCCTTGCCGAACCCAAACGGGCGGCTCTGACCCGAAAGCCCACACAATCGGTCGCAGCCTACGAACTCTGGGCCCGGTCCCAGACGATCCTGGCCGGCCAGACCACGCCCAGCCTCCAGGAGGTCGTGGACGGCCACAACCTCATCACACGCGCCCTGGAACTCGACCCGGACTATGCCGACGCGCACAATCACATCGGCATCGTCTACGTGGCCCGCCAGCAATTGGGGGACGCCCTGAACGCCTTCCGGACGGCCGTCAGCCTCAAGCCCGATGACCCCCTCATCCACTACAACCTGGGGGTGGTCTACGTCAACCTGGGGCAGACCACAGATGCCGCCGAGGCCTTCCTCGAAGCCATCCGCCTCAAGCCCGATGACCCCATCGTGCATTATAACCTGGGGCTCGTCTACCGCAACCTGGGACAGCACGAGGATGCCATCGACCCCTTCCGCACGGCCGTCAGCCTCAACCCCGACGACCCCAATATCCACTATTCCCTGGGAGAGACCTACCGCTATCTGAAACGATTCGAGGAGGCCATCGGCCCCCTGCGCACAGCCGCACGACTCGACCCCCAATCTTCGGCCGTCCGAATCGCCCTGGGCATTGTCTACGCCAGCCTCGACTCCCTCGCCGAGGCCACAGGGGCTTTCAAAGAGGCCCTGGGTATCGACCCCGAAAATGCCGACGCCTACTACAATTTGGGGGTCATCTACAAGGAGACGGGCCGCCCCGTCGAAGCCGTGGCCCCCCTTGAAGAGGCCGTCCGAATCAACCCCAAACACGCCGACGCCCACTTCAACCTCGGCATCACCTACAATACCCTGGAACGCCACGAAGAGGCTGTTGCTGCCTTCAAAAAATCCATCCAGCTCAACCCCAACTATGCCGACCTCTACTTCAACCTTGGCATCGCCCATACCGAGGCCGAGCGCTACGAAGAGGCGTTCCAGGCTTTCCACACCGCCCTCCGGATCTATCCCACTGACGCCCTCATTCCCTACAACCTCGGCATCGCCTACCTGCACGCCAACCTCAGCGAGGCAGCCCTCGGTGCCTTCCACGACGCAGTCCGGCTCAACCCCCAGCTGGTGGTCGCCCACCTGGAAATTGGCAAACTCCAGGTCGCCCTCGGCCGCAACCACGAGGCCCTTGCGACCTACCAGAACGCAATCGAAGCGAACCCCCAGAATACCGATCTCTACTTCGAACTCGGCCTGGCCTACGTCCGATCCGGCCAAAAAGACCAGGCCAGGGCCCCGCTTCAGAAAGTCCTGGACCTGACCCCCCGCCACCCCGAGGCCGAACTCATCCGGGATTTCCTCCGGCGTATCCAGCAGGACAACGAATAAGGGCGACCAACCGGTCGCCCACACATACCCTGTCAGGCCACCCAACCTCGTCCTTACCACAACCGCGCGCTCCCATGGCAAGCAAGCGTTTCTGCCCTGCTGTACCCGGAGCACACCACCAGGGCCTTCCACAGGGCCAAATTCCGAAAAATTCGCACACTTGTACGAATCCTACTCCTCCCTGACTTCGATCAACCTGTTCACCTCAATCGGACCGGGAACAACCTGCTTTTTGCCGGAGGGCCAGTCCACCTCAATCCGGTCCACCCGCTCGGCATCTCCCAGCCCGAAGTAAAGCGGATAATCGCTCTGCGAGAGGTAACCGGACTGTCCGTCTTGCACTTTGGTGTAGGACTGCGAACCGGCCCGGACCACCACCCTGGCGCCCAGCCCGCTCCTGTTGGAAGCCCCGCCGATCAATTTCACCTTCAGATAACCGATGGCCTTCTTGTCCGACAGATTGCTGATGAGCACCATTGGCTTGGAATTGAAATCGTTGGTGACGATATCCAGATCGCCGTCGTCGTCCAGATCGAAAATCACCGAAGACCGGGTGCCCAGGGCACCGCGGACCACCACATGCCCTGAGCGGCCCTCGCACTCGGGATGCCGTTTGTCTTTGCCCGAGCAATCCAGCTCAAACCAGGGCTTATAAATCTCTTCGCCGGAGCGGGGTTCTACCCCCAGAATGTATTCGCTGTCCAGAAACTCTTCCCCGCCGTTGTTCAGCAAAACCGAGTTGACCCCATAACGGAACGGGTAGTTCATGCTCGACGCGATGAACACATCCTCGTAGCCGTCCGCGTTCAGATCCCCCACGCTCAGCCCCCAGGGCCAGTAGTTCTCGGCGCCGATCCGGTCCGAAATCTCCACCCAGTTCCCACCGCCCTCGTTTTTGAAGAACGCATTTCCGTAGATGCTGTTGCCGCCCGACTGCAGAAAGGATTCGGTCCACTGCATTCGGGATTTAAGCTTCTCGCGCTCCGCTTCGACCTCCTCGCTCATATCCGAATGCATATCGGTAATCAAGATATCCATCCGCCCATCGTTGTTGTAGTCAAACACCTTGATGCCCATCGCTCCCCAGGGCGTCTTCGGAAAGACCTCCCGGCTCTTCTTCACAAAATACTTCCCTTCCACATTCTCGTAATATTCATCGTGCCCCTGCATGTTCAACACGTAGAGATCCGGATAACCGTCCCGGTTGAAATCGATCGGAGACGCGTCCCCGGTCCAGCTCTCATCGATCAGGCGCACCTCTTCGGTCACATCCACAAACCGGTTGTGCCCCGTGTTTCGGTACAGGATACTTCGTTCGGTGCGCTGGGGCTTCAAGTGCCCGGCAAAG
>JAPUJS010000484.1 GCA_027296045.1 bacterium
ATGTATCTACGCGGATGTTTGGGGCCCTTGCGGCCTGGCTGAGCGATCCGAAACGGCCCCGACAATTTGAGATTCGTGGCCAAGAGGTGGATGTGGAAGCGCTGACAGTGGCGATTCTGGAGCGGGCTTTTGATCCGGAACAGCCTGGGTTTTGGGGCAAAGAGGCGTTTCCGGCTCGGGACCAGCGGACGGTGGAGTCCGCGATATTGGCCTACGGGGCCTGGCTGTTACGGGATACGGTTTTGCCTGAGATCTCTGAGCGTGGGATGTTGTGCTTTCGGGATTGGCTGCGATATTTTGCTTCGGCGCCTCTGGTACAGAATAATTGGAATTTGTTCTGGATTGTGAACCACACGGCGCGCAAGGCCCTGGGGTGGGATTATGAACAGGATACAATTGATGAGGCCTGGGAGACGATCGATGGCTATCATCGGGGCGATGGGTGGATGACGGACGGTTCCGAGCAGTTGTTTGACGATACTAACTGGTGGGTGTTCGGTATCCACGAGATATTTTGGATGCAGATGGACGGAGAGGCAAACCCGGAACGGTGTGCGAGGGTTGAAGACCGGATTCGAAATCGGTTGGAGGTGTATCCCTATTTTTTTGGCAAGGACGGATCGGTGTCGGAATATGGCCGAAGTTTGTCGTATAAGTTTGCGCGACTGGCGTGTCCTATTCTGGCGTACAAACTGGGATTTTGGCCTCACAGCACGGGGATGTTAAAGCGGTTGGTGCGAAAGCATCTGGCGTTCTACGACAACAATGGGGCGCTGGACCGGGTGACGGATACGGTGCGGCAGACGCTTTCGGAATTTGGGCATCCGGCGGTGCGGGATACGTATATCAATACCGGGCATCCGTACTGGTGTATGGCTACATTTGCGGCCCTATGGCAACTGGATGAGGACGATCCGCTCTGGACAGTAGAAGAAGAACCGTTGCCTGTGGAGGGGCAGGATTTTCAAAAGGTGGTGAAGCCGGCGGGATGGATTTTGACCGGTACACAGGCAACCGGACAGGTCCAGCGTCATTCACTGGGCACCCGACATGGTCGGAAATATTATGCTGCGAAGTATGGGAAGTTTATGTATGGAACCCATTTTCCGGTGAATTTGGGTTCTGTCGAAGGCGATTTTGGGGCAGATTCTGCACTGTGTGTGACGGACGGCGATCACTGGGCACATCCGGGAAATTATGAAGTATTTGTCGCTGAAGCACATTATTTGAGGGCGGCGTATCACCTGGAGATTGGGGGGATGAAAATACCTGTGGAAACCGTGTTGATTCCACAGGGGGAGCTGTGCCTTCGAACACACTGGATTTTGGTGCCAGAAGGTGCGCCTCCATTAACTGCCGTAGAAGGAGGGGCGGCCCTGGGATATGAACCGGGGTTCACACCGGAAAAGCTGGTGGATCAAGAAGCGATTTACAGTCTGGTGACGCTGGGTTCCAAGGCGTCGTTGATTTATGGGATTTCGGGATATTCTTATGCCGTTCGGGCCCAGGGGTTTCGGGGGAACGAGCAGTTGAATGGTATTTACGACCGAGCCATTACGCCGGTGTTGGAGGTGGAAGATCTGACGGAAATCCCGGGGGGCGAGGTGGGGCTGGTGTGTTTGACCGTGGCGACATTGCAGTGGCAACCCGAGATGCTGGTGGGTTTGGAAATGGCCGTAGAATGGCAGGAAGATGGGGTGGTGGATGTGGTTTTTGGCGATTTGGAACTTACCATCCCGCCTCTGGAGAGAGCCTAGTGTTCGGAATTTTGGCCAGATAAGGAGTTTTTTTATGCGTCAAAGCAAGAAGCGAATCCGGGTGGGCGTGGTCGGTGTGGGTCGTGGGCGTTCGTTTATGCGGGCAACCAGTGCGACGGGGATGGAACTGGTCGCGATTTGTGATACCTGGGAAGAACGGTTGATAAGCGAAGGGAAGTCGCTGGGGGTGGAGACCTACACAGATTACAACCGGTTCTTAGAACACGATATGGACGCTGTGGTGCTGGCGAATTATTTTCACGAACACGCCCCGTTTGCGATCCAGGCGCTTCAAGCCGATAAACATGTGATGAGCGAGACGGCTGCTTGCCACACGCTGGGGGAAGGAGTGGCTCTGGCACGGGCGGTTGAAAAGAGCGGGAAGACGTATATGTTTGCCGAGAATTATCCCTATATGGTGTTTAATCAGGAGATGAAACGGCTGTATCAAAAGGGGCTGATTGGTGAGTTCAAATACGGAGAGGGTGAGTATGTGCATCCCGACCCGCCAGAGGTTAAATTGGGGCGTAGTTGTGGGGTGGATCACTGGCGGAACTGGATTCCCGCAACGTATTATTGCACGCATTCGATTGCACCAGTGATGTATATTACCGATACGCGACCTGTGAAAGTGAACGGGTTTGCCGTTCCGTTTGATTTTGACGATCCGACAATGACACAGACCGTGAAGCGAAGCGATACGTGTTCGGTGATCATTTGCCGGATGAACAACGGGGCGGTGATGAAGTCGCTGCACGGGTCGTTGCGAGGACACGGGAATTATGTGCGGATTCACGGGAATCAGGGATTGATGGAAAACTGCCGGCACGGCGATAAACAGCGCTTGCGGGTGTGGCGAGAGCCCTGGGAGAAGCGCAAGGGAGAGCCGGTGGAGACGGTGTATAAACCCGATTTTCCCCTCCACCACGACCGAGCAACCCGGGCAGGCCACGGGGGCGGCGATTTTTTTACGAGTTATCATTTTGCACAGGCTGTTCAGACAGGGGAACCGCCTTATCTGGATGTGTACCGGGGGATTGACATGAGCATTGCCGGAATTCAGGCCTGGCGGTCGGCAGTCAACGATTCGGCCCCGATGGAGGTGCCGGATTTTCGGAAGGAGTCGGTGCGGAAAAAATATGCAAAAGACGATTGGTCGCCCGATCCAAAGCGAAAGAAGAAGGGGCAGCCGTTCAGCAGTATTCTGGGAGAGCTGAAACCTTCGCGAGAGGCAAAGGCACTGGCGAAAAAGGTCTGGGCAGAGCGCGGATATTTTGGCAAGTGATGATCCTGGACACGGGTGCTTTGGAGCCAATCCGGTCCGGAACGCTACACGAGCCATATCTTAATCGTACATACTTAAGGAGGCAACCATGATTCAAACGGCACAGGTGGTGCTGGGTATTTATGGGATGCTGCTCATCGTGGGCGGGGTGATGGGAATGGTGAAAGCAGGCAGTTTGGTGTCGATGATCGCCGGTGGGATTTCAGGCGTTGTCGCACTGGTGGGTTTGTGGATCAGTTTGAGCGATCCGGCAACCGGATTTCTGGTCGGGGCCCTGCTGGCCCTGTTGCTTACGGGAATGTTTGTCAACCGGTTTATGGCCACGCGAAAGTTTATGCCGGCAGGAATGGTGCTGATTATGAGTCTGGCCGTAGGCATTCTCCTGTTGCTGGCACGCCAACAAGCGGTGGGAGCGGAGGCGCAAAAAAGTGAAGTGAACACAAGTGCAAAGACCCCCTGAGCCCCTATCATTGCACCTTTCCTGCGCTGCCGGGTGAGGCATAAGCGAGTATTCGATTCCGACCTAAATTTCCACACGCGTGGAAAATTCCTCTACCTTCCCCAAAAAAAAGACCGGCGCTTCCATACAAGGCATGGGAGCGCCGGTTTTCGTGTGGAGGGTCTCGTCTAAAAGTTAGACGACATCCCTCATCATCACGTTATCCATTTAAAAACCTCCTTTTCGATGTGCATAGATCAGTTTCCGGAAGACCATTCCATGCGGGTGGTGCTGAGTGCATCAGCTTGCCGGGTCAACCTGTTGACACGACAGGTAAATCGTGGTACGGTTATTCTTACACGGGCTTGGATGCACTTGAAGCTTCAAGGTGTGGAATTTTTTTGCGCCGGGTCTCAGTTTTGAATCGCGATACTCTCTAATCGACATACCTTCTGGAGTTTTTTGACAGCCCCACCCACGGACTTGCCGCGGCGCGTGATGCCAAAGAGGTGCTGGCTCACCACCCGGCGGGAGATGCCCATGATTTCGGAGATTTCCTGCTGGGTTTTGCCCCATTTGAAATAAAGCACCATCGCTTCCAGTTGTTTTTGCGTCAACGCATGTGTGATCAGGCTGTCAATGCGAGGGGTCAGTTTTTTGATTTTGTCTTCCCAGACATAACGGGTTTCGCGATCTTCGCTGTTTTCAAACCACAGCCCGGCTTCGTTTGGAATCTGTTCTAAATCTGTCTGGTCAATTTGTACTTCCCAAAAGTCAGGATTATACATATGAGCAATAAGCTCCTCCGCTTGGGGGTTGAGATGTGCCGCCTGATTCAGGGGCATAAAAAAAACCGCCGGATAGACCTTACCCGCGGCTCCTTAGGAGGGCTTTGTAGAGACAGACAATGTGTACAGCCAACAATTGCCGTCAGCACCTCACCGGAGGCGAATAAGATTTTTGTTCCTTTTTCTGCAGGGTCGTAAGCGTCAGTGCCATCTTAACGCCTCCTTTCATAAGTTTGGTGTGACAGTGGGTTTAGGGGAACTGAACGTTCATAAGAATAAGCAAATGCGGAATCTGTGTCAAGCACAGATGTGGTATTTCACTTAAACTATGTTTTGGATGCACTTTTTGAAAGAAAAAAACAATAAAAAATATAAATATTTGTTTTTATTATATATAAATTTGAATTTTTTTGAATCCTGGGCTGCCGGATTGGTTGTTAGACCTTTTTTAGCCGGATGTAGTCTTTTGGGGCCAGGTAGCCAGAAGGATGCCGGTAAGAATTACGGGGGCGCCCCAGAAAAAGGCCAGGCCGGGCGATTCACCCAAAGCGAGATAGGCCAGGGTGGCCGAGCCAAGGGGTTCGCTGAGCAGGACCAGGGCGATGAGCGAAGGCGAGACCTGTTTGAGGGCGTAGTTGAAACTGGTGTGGCCCAAAAGCTGGGGGCCGAGGGCCAGTAGAAAAAAAAGGAGATAGGTCTGGTTGTCGTACCCAAAGAGGGAGTGGCCCGATAAGAGGGCCAGGCCAATCAGGACCAGGGCGGCAACCGAGTTGGCAATAGCGATGTAGGGGATCAGGTCCAGGCGCTGGCGTTGGCGGCGTCCGATGAGAAGGTGTCCGGAGACGGTCACCGCCCCGGCAAGGGCCAGCAGGTCGCCTATGAGGGCATGCTCTCCGATGCCCCAATCGCCCAGGGCAACGAGTGCCGAACCGATCAGGGAGACGACGGTGCCCACCACAAGACGGGGTCCCAGGGGATCTTTCAGGATCAACCAGCCGCCCAGGCCGACGAAAATGGGAATGGTGTTGACGAGTAAGACGGAAGAGGCGACGGAGGTGTGGTCGAGAGAGGAGATCCAGAAGGCGAAGTGGAAGCCCAGGAAGATGCCGCTGAAGAGGAGCGCCGTGCGATCTCGAGATGTGCCCGAGGTAAGCTGGGTGCGGTGTTTGTATATTGCGATTGGCAAAACAATCAGGGCGGCAATACCCAGGCGATGGGCGGCAACAACCAGAGCGGGGGCGTTGCAGAGGCGAATCAGAACGGCGGCCGAGGAAGACATCAGCATGCCGATGGTGAGAGCAAGATAAACCATAGAATATAGAATACAGAAAACAGGAGTCAGAAGTCAGAAGACAGAATCCAGAATAAAAAGCAGTACAAAAATATCTTCATTCTGGATTCTGGATTCTGGATTCTGACTTCTGACTTCTAAGTTCCTCCCACCAGGCCATCAGATCCTGAATGTGTTTTTCATATCCCCGATTGGTGGGCCGATAATATACTCGGCCTTTGAGGTTGTCGGGCAGGTATTCCTGGGGCGAATAGCCGTCGGGATCGCTGTGGGCGTACTGGTAGTTTTTGCCATACCCGAGGTTTTTCATCAATTTTGTCGGGGCGTTTCGGATGTGGAGCGGGACGGGCAAATTGGGATTGTTTTGTATATCGTTTAAAACCTCGCCATAGGCGGTGTAGACGGCATTGCTTTTGGGCGCGGTGGCCAGGTATACGGCTGCTTGTGCAATGGCCAGATCGCCTTCGGGACTGCCCAGGAAATCGTAGGCTTCCCGGGCGGAAAGGGTGATAGAAAGGGCTCTTGGGTCGGCGTTTCCCACGTCTTCGGAGGCAAAGCGGACCATGCGGCGCAAAATATAATGGGGGTGTTCGCCACTTTCCATCATCCGGGCGAGCCAGTAGAGGGTGGCATGGGGGTTGCTGCCGCGCATGCTTTTGTGAAAGGCGGAGATGAGGTTGTAGTGCTCTTCTCCGCTTTTGTCATAGACCAGGGTTTTATGTCCCAGCAGATCCCGTACTGTATCGATGGAAAGGGGTTCGGTTTTGGATGCCGATGCGGCGGCGACGACTGTTTCGAGGGTGTTGAGCGCCCGGCGTGCATCGCCTTCGGAGGCCCGGGCAATGAGGTCAAGGGCTTCCTCGTCGATCGCAAGGCCGGGCAGGCCGCGCTCGTCGATGCAGGTAGATTGGAGCAGGGCTTTGATGTCCTTTTCGTCGAGCGGGTTGAGCACAAAGACGCGGGATCGGGAAAGGAGGGCGGCGTTGACTTCAAAGGAGGGGTTTTCTGTGGTTGCGCCAATAAGGATAATGGTGCCGTCTTCTACATGGGGAAGAAATGCGTCTTGTTGGGATTTGTTGAAGCGGTGAATTTCATCTACAAAAAAAAGGGTTCGTTTGCCCATCCTGCGCTCTTCTCTGGCCCGGGCGACAACCTGGCGCACTTCCTTGATGCCGGCAGTGACGGCCGAGAAGGCGACAAATCGGCTTTTGGTGGTGGTGGCAATGACCCGGGCAAGTGTGGTTTTGCCGGATCCGGGCGGACCCCAAAAGATGAGCGAGGGAATCCGGTCGCTTTCGATCAGGGTTCGAAAAGGGGCGTTGGGACCGGCCAGGTGGGCCTGACCAAATACCTCGTCCAGGGTCCGAGGACGCATGCGATCGGCCAATGGGGCATCGGGTGCCAGGCCGTCAAAGAGATCATCGGCGCTCATCGCGAATCCTCTGGCGGACGTTTGCCCCTCGGTGGCCGATCGGCGCCTTCCCCAAAGTCAAAGCCTGCACCTCCCCAATCGATGTGATCCGGGTCGATTCGTTCGGGCAGATGGGGCCCCAGGCGCTCGAATAAATGGGTGTCTTCTTCGGGCAAAGGCAGAGGGGTTTCTTCTGTGGGAGGTAGTGGTTCGGATGGAGAGTCGGACCGTCGGGGCGATTTTTGAGCCCCCGGAATATTCTGGGCAGCCAGGCCGGTCAGGATGTCGTTGACTTCCTTCAGGACGTTCTGGCGAATTTCCGGATCGATCCGACGCATGTGCTTCATGGCCTGGATGATGGGCAACAGATCGGCTGTGCTGAGCTTGTCCAGAATACGCTGTGCGTGTTCGGGCCCCAGTGCAATAAGCAGGACAGCGACTTTTTCAATTTCGGTCATTTTTTTCTCCGAGGCAGGATCGCAGAGGGCCGCAGAAGCCACCCCCTGTTTCCGCTCACCTTTCCAACAGCCGTTTCCACCAGGGCTGTTGTGCTCCGAGTTTTTTCAGCAGTCCTTTTTCACTGACACGGTAGACATAGGCTTCCTCGTTGTTGATGAGGACAACGGGGATGCGTTCTTGATACCTTTCGAACAGGTCGGGATCGGTGGTGATGTCGACGATGTTGAGTTCGAAGTGCGTTTGTCGACGCACGTTTTCGATGCGTTCTTTGGCGATGTCACACAGGTGACAGTCGGGTTTGGAGTAGAGGGTGATTTGGGGGGGAGAATCTTTGGGCATCGGTCAGTTCAGGACTTCTGTGATCATCTCGGCACCGATGGTTTGTTCGCTTTGGCGAACGGCAAACGGGAGACCAACTTCCAGGGCAACTGGATGGTAAAAGTGTACGGTTGCGCCGTAAATCAGGTCGCCCGGCATTGCCCGGTCGTGGCCTTCGGGCAGGCTCAGGGTGCCGGTGATATTGAGGGTTCGAAAAAAGAACTGGGGTTTGTGGCGTTTGAAGGTTTCTATCATGGTGAATCGAGCTCCCGTCGGTTGAAGGGGTTAGGCTCAAGGTACTTCAGAATTGGAAAGTGGTCAAGGGGGAAAGGGGATGGAAAGTGCTTGTTTGATGGGGAATCGAGGGTATTTTAGGGTCCGAAATCTATAGATGTAGACCCATCCGTATTCCGATAGGTTTTGAGATTTACTGTGGAAGGGAAGATAGATGATTGAACGGCACGAGATGACAGAAGAACAGCTTCGGGAATATTATGGATGGGCAGAGATCGATCCGGCAGGCCCGGTGGTGGCCGGGGAGACGGGGACGTGGAAAATTACCTACCACGCCGGGAAATATGGGGTGGACGACGGCGGGGTGATCAAGGTGGCCTGGCGCGATGTGAGCGACTGGCAATATCCTCAGTTTGAGGATCCTTCGGGGCCGGCCTATGCAACGGTTTCGACAACGGGACCGTCTTCGCTGCGCGCGGCCTTTGAAAAACAGCGCTATATCCGGCCCTGGCGTTTGTGTGTGACCATCGATGTGTTTGACGATTCGCTTTCGGAAGGGGATACGGTTGCATTGACGCTGGG
Organism: bacterium; assembly: GCA_027296045.1. Lineage (GTDB taxonomy): Bacteria > Latescibacterota > UBA2968 > UBA2968 > UBA2968 > JAPUJS01. The sequence continues at coordinate 8,565 of JAPUJS010000484.1, forward strand.
CGATGTGTCGGGCGGCAGTCCGGGGAGCCGGGCGCAGACGTTTTGCAAAGAGGCGTTTGAGTTTCGGGTGTCGGTAGATTGGTGCGGGACGTGGGTCTATACGGAAGTGCCGTCGCCCGTGTTTCCCATTGTGAGTGGCAATCCGCACAAGCTGGTGGTGGTGGGGCCTTCGGGCGTCAAGCCTGGGGAGGAGAGCTGGTTGGGGATTAAGGCAGAAGATCTATGGGGGAACCCATGTAGTCAGTATGAAGGACAGGTTGAGATGGATGCAGGTGGGCTGAAGGGGTTGCCCGAAGCCTATCGCTTTGTTCCAGAAGATGAAGGCGTCCAGCGGTTTGAAGGGGTGGTGGCTTCCGAAAAAGGCGTTTATCGGGTTTCTGCTCGAGATGAGGCAAATGGGCTGGAGGCGGAAAGCAACCCGATCCGGTGTGCCTCCTGGGGCGAACTCAGGCCATTTTGGGGCGATTGGCACGGCCAGAGCGAGGAGACGGTGGGCACCAATCCGGTGTCTTCTTATTTTCGCTTTGCCAGAGAGAAGGCGCTGGTGGATTTTGCGGGCCATCAGGGTAATGATTTTCAGATTACAAAAGCCGTCTGGGATGAGATCAAATACCAGGCCAATACGCAGAACGACCCCGGACGGTTTGTGGCGTTTGTGGGGTATGAGTGGTCGGGCAATACGCCGGTGGGCGGAGACCACAATGTGTATTATCCCGGAAACGATGGGCCGCTGCACCGATCCAGCCATGTGTTGATTGAGGATAAGTCGGATCTGGATACAGACTGCCAGCATGTCACAGATCTTTATGAGGCTTTGAAGGGACAGGATGTGATGCTGGTGCCCCATGTCGGAGGCCGGTATGCGAATTTGACCTGGCACGATGGTGCGTTAGAGAAGCTGGTGGAAGTGTATTCGGAGTGGGGTGAGTTTGAGTGGTTTTTGAAAGAAGCGGTGGAAAAGGGCTATCGCGTGGGCTTTACCTGTGGAAGCGACGATCACAAGGGCCGACCGGGGGCCGCCTATCCAGGCAGTGGATCTTTTGGCGTTTACGGCGGGTTGACGTGTGTGCTTGCGACTGAGTTGACGCGTGAGGGCGTGTGGGATGCGTTGAAACACCGGCGCTGTTATGGCACCACCGGACAGCGTATTTTATTGAACGTGACTGCAAATCAACGGCCTATGGGCGCAGATGTGCACGCAGACGGTCCTCCTGAGATTGCCGTGCAGGTCCTTGGGACCGCCCCGATTGAAAGGGTGGATATTTTCCGAGGGCTGGAATGTGTTCACAGCTATCCCGAGCCTGTGGAACGGGCGGCAGACCGGGTGCGCGTGGCCTGGTCAGGACAGCGGATTCGGGCGCGAAACCGATTGGTGCGGTGGGACGGGGGGTTGACGGTGGAGGGGGGACAGATTTTGGATGCCGAAGGGTTTGCATTTGATTCGGCGTCGGAGGGGATTCAGGCAGCGGATGAAAATCAAGTATCGTGGACGTCGGTGACAACAGGCGATGCGGACGGGGTGATTTTGACCCTGGATGCGCCACCGGAAGCGCAATTGCATTTCAAGACGCCGGTGGTGGAACGATCCTTGACATTGGCAGAAATTGCCAAAGGGCCGGTTGTGGTTGAAGCGGGTGGGATTGAGATCAAGGTGGTGTTTGAGCAGATGCCGCTGGGAGTTGGTCGGGAGGTTGATTTGACGTTTCAAGAGGAGACACTCCCGTCGGGGTGTCATCCTTATTGGGTACGGGTGACACAGGTTGACGGAGCAAAGGCCTGGGCGAGTCCGATTTACGTAACCGTATGATCGTGGATTATTGGGAGGATGGATGTCGGATTTGAAGATTGTTAGAACGCACCATCAAAGAGGCCTTTGGAAGGGGTGGAAGGTGGCTTTGCTTGCCGGAGAGGAAGAAGCCTCCCGTCTTTGGGTTGTGGTAAAGCCGATACGAATTGGATCGGCAACGGTGACAATCGGTGGAATTGCCGGGGTAGGAACGCCAGAAAAACACCGGAAGAAGGGGTATGCCAGCCGGGTGATGGACG
>JAPUJS010000485.1 GCA_027296045.1 bacterium
AACAGAGAGAGCAGGAACCAGATTGTCCGTTTTTGCATGGTAATATCAGTCCGTTGAATTCTGGGGGGTAAGAGTACCCAAATTACAACAAATAAACAGGTTGGACAAGGGGATTCTTTCTGTTCCGCGGTGGATTGGAATGTCTATACCCGGGTATTAAAAAAACAGGTTATTCCCTTGACATTTCCGGCGAATCGATTTTAATTATAGCAGTTTGGCTGAATATTAACATTTGTAACTATTAATCTTTTAAATGGTTAGGTTGTTATGGATCCTTCCGATGTTGACTGTAGAACCTCTCATAAGCCTCCCGTTGATCCTGCTGCATTGAAGCACAGAGACCTCCGCCAGGACGAATTCTGGCGCAGCCTTCCCGCCTTTCAAAAAGTAGACTCCAAGACTTTCCATTCCCACACCTTCCAGATGCGGAACTCCATTACCAGCGTGGGCAAGCTGATGCGTACGCTGGAAGACCGGGTGCCCCAAGATTTTTATCAGGATTTAAATCAGGGGTTGCATCAGGCCCCAATGAGTATTCGGTTGACTCCTTATTTGCTGAGCCTGATCGATTGGGAAAATCCCTACGAAGATCCGATTCGGAGGCAATTTTTGCCTCTCGGATCTCAGCAACTGCCCGATCATCCGGAATTACACCTGGATTCGTTGAATGAACAGGGCGATGCACCCGTGCCGGGGCTGACGCATCGATATCCGGATCGGGCTTTGTTTTTGGCATTGGATACCTGTCCGGTCTACTGTCGGTTTTGCACCAGAAGTTATGCGGTGGGTTTGGACACGGACGAAGTGGAGAAGGTCCACCTGAGTGTCAATCAGGACCGGTGGGAGCAGGTATTTGCCTATATCGAATCCCGTCCAGAACTGGAAGACATTGTGGTAAGCGGCGGCGATGTCTATCAATTGCGTCCGGACCACCTCCGGCTGTTGGGCGACCGGTTGCTGGATATTGATCACATTCGCCGGTTTCGCTTTGCCACCAAAGGGCCGGCGGTGATGCCGCAGCGGATTCTGACCGATGTAGAGTGGGTCGATGCCGTGGCCGCTGTGGTGGATCGGGGGCGGACCTTGCACAAGGAAGTGGTCATACACACCCACTTCAATCACCCCACCGAGATTACGGAAGTGACTCGACAGGCAATGAATGTGCTGATGGAACGCGGGATTCCAGTGCGCAACCAGGGCGTGCTGCAGCGGGGGGTGAATGACGATTCGGAGACGATGAAGCTTCTGACCAAGCGACTGAGTTATATCAATGTGCAACCCTATTATATTTTTCTCCACGATTTGGTTCAGGGGGTGGAGGATTTGAGGACGACCCTGAGCACGGGCTTGGAAATTGAAAAGGACGTGCGCGGGGTGACGGCAGGTTTTAATACGCCAATATTTATTGTGGACACCCTGGGAGGCGGGGGCAAGCGGGATGCGCACTCCTATGAATATTATGATCCGGAGATCGGGATTGCGATCTATCAAAGTCCGACCGTGCGGCCAGGGGAGTATTTTTACTATTTCGATCCAATCGACTGTTTGGATGGGGCAGTGCAAGACCGCTGGGCAGATCCGATTGAGCGGGAACAAATGAAAGAACAGGCACTTGCTGCCGCCAAGGAGGCGGTTGGGGTGTAAGAGAAAAGAGAATCTGAAAAGAAAATGCAGGTCCAACTTCGGTGGGCCTGCATTTTTTATCTCAATAATTTTCTACGCGCAGGGAAAATTAGATTGTGTTTTATAAAAATCTGAATTTTTAGTATTTATTAGCTAATAAGCAATTGTAAATATCGCTTATATAGCCTTTTTAGAAAAAAATACTTGACAATAGTCAAATAATTTAGCTTATTAGCTAATAATAAAACAATCGTACTAATCTGAGAGGGGGTCTATTATGGCAGGTGCGTTCGGCAGTCGTCTTCGTGAGTTGAGAAAAGAGGGACAGGTTCTACAAAGTCGATTTGCAAAAATCTGCGGGATCTCATCGGCTTATCTTTCGGATATCGAGCGCGGTAAGCGAAATCCTCCCGAAGACCGTGTGATCTTGCTCTGGGCCGAACATCTGAACCCGAGCCAGGCGAAGGAAATCGGCGAAGAATTGCTTGAACTGGCGGCCGCAGATCGAGGTAGCCTCCGGGCGGGCGTCGAAAGAGATGCCGTGGCGGTTGAAACAGATGGTGGGACTACTGCATATCAGGGGGAAAATACACAAAAAAAGGCAGCCTTTCTCGAGTATTTCTGCACCGACTTGACGGTTCTTGCCCGTGAGGGTCAACTGGATGAGGCCCCGGAGCGCGTTCGGGATTTTGAGGCGATTTTCCAGGCCACGGCCCGAATGCGCCGAAACAGTGTCGTGTTGATCCATTCGAACGGTCGCGAGATCAACAGGGTTCTTCACGGTTTAGTATGTGAACTGGGCAGCACGCCTGGGCCTTTGTCGGGGAAACGTGTGTGCGGGCTAGGATATGGCAGTCCGAGCATTCTGGCTGGGGTGAAATACCGCGGTCAATTGGAGGAGCGGGTAGATAACCTGATTCGGGAAAGCCATCAAGCCGGCGACGTGTTGCTTTTCGTGCCCAGTCTGGCCGATCTGGCCGATTTGGAGGCGCACACAAAAGGGTCTTTGGTTGTGCCGGCCCTCCAGAATGGAGACATCCAGGTGATTACGGGCGCAACTCCGGCGGCGATGTCCTACTGCAAGCAGGTTTGTCCCGATCTGATCGGATGTTTTCGCAAGGTGCGTGTTGGTGCCCTCGATCCAGAAGGCGTGTTGAAGGGCATTTTCTTCCTACGCGATCGATATGCCACTTATCACGGGGTGACGTATGCGGATGATTCATTAAAAGCGATGGTCGAAGCCGTGGAAAGCGGGGATGAATCTGAATGCTGGCAGCGAGCACTGAATTTGATGGATGACGTGGGGGCAAGGGCGAAGGTAGAAGAATGGACTGGAGAGATTTCGGCAGAGGATGTGGCGCGAACGGTCGGGGAATTGGAAGAGGCCGGTTGAATCAGGTGAATAAGTCCTGAATCGGGAGCTGCCAGCCTGGCACCACATCGCCGCCATCCAGGACGGCATTGTCAGATAAAATGGCAATGTCGTTTTGGCTTCGGTAGACCGTGACTGTTTTTTTACGGGGATCGACGACCACTACGATTTTAACTCCTGATTTTAACCACTGGAGGGATTTTTCTTCTACCTCCGTATAAGTATCGTTGGGAGAGATCACTTCAACGGCCAGGTCGGGGGGACCTGGAACAAATCCCTGGGTGTCGTCTAAGGTGTCAACCTTTTCCTGGCAAACATAAGCTGCGTCCGGGGCGAGAACAGTATCCGGATTGGAAGCGAGCTTAAAGCCTGTTTCTGCAGCATAGACTTCACCTAAATTGTGTGTTTTGACATATTGGTGGAGTCTGGATCCAATTTCGATCGCAATTTTTCCGTGCTGACGTCCAGATGGTGACATTTTCTTCAATTCCCCTCGCACAAGCTCATACCGAAAGCCCTCATCTGGCATTTCCAATAGTTCATCGGCTGTTGTCATTTGAGTCTGAATGGCCATGCTACACATCCTTCGAAGTGGGTGCAAACCTCCGTTCACTCAATTATACTCAGGTTTTATATTTGCGTCAACCTTTTGATACTTTAAGGCAGATCTTCCCTTAACCACCTGGCCATTGCTTTGTCCGGAGATGTAATTTCTTCAAGGCTTGTGTAGTAATATTCTTCCCAGCCATTTTCCGGCAGCCCGGTGAAGATCATCAGATTGAGTGGATAGTCTTCACAATCCGTACAGCGCCTGAAGTCATCTCGAAAGAGGAAGACTTTTTTATTTAGGGCAATGGCTGCGCCAAGTTCGACCATCACCCCTTCGTCTGGAGGGGTGCCGTTGACAATGGCGAAGATAGCGTCGGATTCAACAACGTCTTTGAGATCGGCCTGCCCGACCCGGTAAGCCCAGCCGGATTCTGAAAAATCGATCTGATTATTGCGGGCAAACGGTTCCCAGACTTCGGCACCCAGAGATTCAAGCGCTTCAACAAAAGGCGGGAGGAGTAGCTCTTTCTGCTGGGCGGAGAAACCGTAGGGACTGGCGAGGTAGATGATTTTTTTCACAGATGCACCTTTCTGGTCGGATCAATTTTGACAATCAAAACCGGGAATCGCACGCCTTCTCCCACAAGTGGGAGAGGGATGTTTTTGGGTTGCCGTTCAGGCGCCCGAAGACGGGGAGAGGGCCTCGGCCACCTTTCCTATTTGGATCGTCAAAATGCATTATAGGCAATCTTTCCCTACAATAGTCAGAGTTGATGTGGCTGTCAATACAACAAGCCCCGAAGTTTTGAGACTTCGGGGCTTGTTGTTTACAGTGGTTGTCCATTCAAGATATGGCGTTTTTGATTCTCCGCACTGTGATTTCGATCCCCCCAAAAAAAAGTTTGGATTCCTGCTTGCGTTTGGGGGAGGCGTGAAATATAATACGACGTCTGTTTTTTAGAATCCGTTGAATCAGCAGTGGCGGAAAGGGAGGTGAGATGTTTCCCCGGGAGAAGAATGCCCGGTTCAATTACCTGATGGGGGTTTTGAACGGGGGGATTTTTGGGTTTGGCACATCGTTTTTAGATCCTACAACGGTGTTGCCTGTTTTTATTCGACATTTTACAAACTCCGATACACTGGTGGGCCTGGCCAGTTCTCTGCACCGGACGGGCTGGCATTTGCCGCAATTGCTGGTTGCAGGGTATCTGGAACGGCGGAGGTTCAGGCTACCCATTTACGTGCGTGCCAATATTGTCCGGATGACATTGATCTGGCTGACAGTGCCCCTGATTGCGTGGTATGGCCTGGAGCAGCCAGGGTTGGTGTTGAGTGGGTTTCTGATTCTATTTGGCGTGGCTTCTCTTTGTGGAGGAGCGTCGGGACTTGCGTATACCGATATTGTTGGAAAATCCATTCCCCGGTCTCACACGGGGATGTTTTATGCCACCCGGTCGTGTATGGGCGGGGTGGTGAGGATTTTTGCGGGGGTACTCAATCTGCATCTTCTGCCAGCTGAAAGTGGCTATGTTTTCCCAGCCAACTACGCGGTGATCTTTGCCCTGGGCACGGGAATGATGTGTCTTGGAATCGGGTGTTTTAGTTTGGTCAGAGAGCCCGAAGGGCAGGTCAGTAAAACCCATCGAAGTTTTGTGCGGGTGATTCGGGAAGTGCCGGGGTTGTTACGATTGGATCCCAACTTCAGAAAATTTCTGATGGTTCAGGTGCTGGCTTCCGGCATCGGTTTTTCACTGCCCTTTTACGTGGTTTTTGCCCGGGAAACATTCCAGGTGCCTGAAAGTTCGGTCGGGGTTTTTCTGGCGGTGCAGACGGTTGGATCGGCGATTTTTAATGTGGTGTGGGGCCGCATTTCTGTGACCCAGGGGAATCATCGTGTGGTGTTATTTGCCGTTTTAGGCGTGGCGGTCATTCCGATTTTGGCACTGATTCTCAGCAGCCAGGCAGCACTGATTCAGCAGGGAGATGGTTGGGTGGTGACGGTCTGTTTTTCACCGATCTTTCTGCTGATTGGCGGGACGACAACGGGAATTTTTATTGGATTTAAAAGCTATCTGCTGGATATTGCGCCCGAAGAACGGCGGCCGACCTATGTGGGAATTACCAACACGGTTCTGGGGGTCGGATCTCTTTATCCCGTTTTTGGGGGCGTGCTGGCCGACCTGCTAAATCTTCAAGGTGTTTTTGCTCTGTCTGCGGTGACCGTCTGTGCCGGTGTCTGGTTGAGTTTGCGCTTGAAAGCATCCCCTAAAAAGTCTGGAGGTCCATAATGGCTGACGAACGACCGAATGTGCTGCTGATTTCCATCCACGATCTGAACACCCATCTCGGGTGTTACGGCAATGGGGTGGTGCAGTCACCCCACCTGGACCGGCTGGCAAGTCGGGGGCGGGTGTTTCAGAATCACGTCTGCAATTACCCGCTCTGTGGCCCGAGCCGGGCGTCTCTGCTGACTGGACGGCGGCCCGATTCAACGCAAGTGCTGGACAACATGGGCTGGTTTCGAGATGCGTTGCCCGATGTGGTGACCCTGCCGGCGCACTTTAAAGCCGATGGATACTGGACAGCGAAACGGGGCACGGTGTTCCACGGGGGCCTGGACGATGAAGCGGCCTGGGATGTGGGGGGCAAGTTTACGGGACCTCGACCCGGGCGAACACCCGATCAGCAGAAGGAACGGGAAGTTCG
>JAPUJS010000486.1 GCA_027296045.1 bacterium
CCCACGCCCGAGCCCTGGAACAGGCGGGCCAGTTGACAGGTCTTACCCACACACAAGCCTATCTATCAACCTTGACTTAAGATCTCTTGCAACCTATCTTCCAAAAACCTCAACAACGATCTGAAACCCAGATATTTTAGCAAAGCAAGTTGCCAGTTTTTTATCTTGAACCAAAGAAAGATGCGGGAGCGCCTTCTACTCACGATCCTATTTTCACGCCCCAGGAGTCTGTATGACCGTCCGTCGTTTCTCCCTTGCACTCATCACCCTGTCTCTCTGCCTGGTATTTTGCCCCGTCCATGCAGGCAAATACAAATTCGCATTTGTCACCCACGGCGGTCCGGGCAACCCGTTCTGGAACGTGGTCATCAAAGGGATGGAAGATGCCGCCACGCGCTACGATGTGGATGTCCAGTGGCTCAGCAACCCCTCCTTCTCCATTTCCGACATGCCCAATTTCCTGGACGATGCCATTGCCAACCAGGTTGACGGTCTGGGCATCACCTGTCCGGACCCCGAAGCGATTCGGGAAAGCGTCATCCGGGCAAATGCCAGCGGCATTCCCATCATCGTATTCAACACGGCCGACCCCAATGCCAACACCCCGGATGCCCTGCCCACCCTCTTTTACATCGGAGCCAGCGAATACCTGGCCGGGCAGTCCAACGCCCGGGCCATTTTAGCCGAAGCCAAAAAACGCGGGGTTCAAATCAAACGCGCCGTCTGTCCTATCCAGGAAGTGGGCCACAGCGGTCTCGAAGCGCGATTTGCCGGATTCAAAAGTATCCTGGACCCGATCCCGGTTGACGGGTTGACCATTTCCAACAACGTGGAACAATCTGCCGGGCTTCTGAACGACTATTTTCTGAGTCAGCCAGACGCCAATGCCATCGCGACCCTGGGCCCCCTTCCGGCAGATGCTTTTTATTTGTTTGTCGAAGAAGAAGGCATCCAGCCCGGCCAGATATTTCATGCAACCCACGACACCAGTCCCACCATTTTCAACCATATTGAAAACGGCTATACCGTCCAGGCAGTCGATCAGCAACCCTATCTGCAGGGCTACCTGACAGTCGTCTACTTGTATTTGAACAAAGAATTCGGCCTGTCTCTGGCCACCGATGTGCTCACCGGCCCATTTGTCATTAATGCCCAAAATGTCAAAAGGATTGCCAATCTCGTCAAAGCGGGCGTCCGTTAATGTCTCCAATTTCTGTCGTCCTTCTCGTCCTTGATTCCCAGGACTCTCATTGACCCAACCCTTGCGAACCTTCCTGGCACGGTCGCCCGGAGTCGGGGCAGGCACAGGTTTTCTGGCTGTCTTCCTCTTTTTTGCCTTTATCACACCCGAAACCTTTCTCTCCCACCGCTCTTTTTCCTCCATTTTAAACAGCCAGGCCGTGCCGGGTATTGCTGCTGTTGGCATCACCTTGCTCATGATCTCTGGCGAATTCGACCTCTCCGTGGGATCCATCCTGGGTGTTTCCTCCCTCACCTTTCTCTACGCCACCGTCAACGGCATCCACATCCTCATCGCCATGTGCCTGGGCCTTTTCACTGGATGTCTGCTGGGACTCATCAACGGACTCCTCCTGATCTGGACCGGTATTCCCTCCTTTATCGTCACCCTGGGCACGATGCTGGTCTTTCGTGCAATTTCTCTCACTTCAATCTCGGGCGGCCGCATCGTCCGGTATGCCGATTATTCCCGCGATTCTCCCGCGATTCATGTACCTTACTGGATGCTTGTCCTTTCCTGCCTGGGCCTGTGTGTTTTGATCGCCTGGATGAGCTATGGTGCGGTTCAAACCCGGCTCAGCAGCATCAAACGTGGGCTCGGACTGGAGCGATTTCGATCCGGCCTTGTTGTCCTGATCCTGTGCCTACCCATTGTGCTGGCGCTCTATCTCCTGAGCGTGACCCTCACTCACAGTGCCGGCTTTCGCGTTCCCTTTTTCAATTTCCTCAACGGTCGCTTCGCTTCCGGCACCTTTCTTCAAAACTATCGCTCGGCTATTTTCTGGTGGCTGACCCTCACCTTCCTGTTCGCCATCATTTTGACCCGCACCCGCTATGGAAACGCGGTATTTGCCATCGGGGGAAATGCAGAAGCTGCGCGTCTCCAGGGCATCCATATCAACCGCATCCGGGTCAGCAACTTCGTAATCTCAGGCGGTCTGGCCGCCCTGGCTGGCATCTTTCAGGTTGCCAGGCTCAAAAGCGTCGACCCACTGCGTGGAGAAGGCCTGGAACTGGAAGTCATTGCAGCGGTCGTCATTGGAGGGACCCTGCTCACAGGTGGCTATGGCAGCATGGCAGGCTCGGCCATTGGAACGGCATTGACAGGCATGCTGCGAACCGGTCTGGTGCTCATCCATGTCCCTTCCAACGCGTTTCGGGGCGCCATAGGTGCCATGATGATCGTTGCCGTCATTATCAACACCCTTGTCCGTAAAGAACGCTGATATGGGATCTGGATTGCCTACCCCATTGGTCGAAATGCGGGATATTTCTCGCTCTTTTGGCCATATTATCGCGCTTCAAAACCTGGATTTTACCCTGTATCACGGGGAAGTCCTCGCCCTTTTGGGGGACAACGGAGCGGGTAAATCGACCCTGATCAAAATCCTGACCGGAGTCTATCCGCCCACCTCGGGCCATCTTCTGTTTGACGGCAATCAGGTCCACCTCAACTCCCCCCAGGATGCCCGTGCACTGGGCATTGAAACCGTGTACCAGGATCTTGCACTTGTCCCACAATTGAGCATCGTCCGCAACTTCTATCTGGGGCGAGAAAAAACAAAAAAAACCGGCCCATTTTCCTTTCTAGACCGGACCACGATGAACGCGGAAGCCACCGACGCCCTAGAGGCAATCGGCATTCACATTCGAAACCCTGAAGAACCAGTGGCCAGCCTTTCGGGCGGAGAACGCCAATCGATCGCCATTGGCCGGGCCGTTCACTTCGGCTCTCGCCTCCTAATTATGGACGAACCCACCTCGGCCCTGTCCATTGGCGAAACCAGAAAAGTGCTGGGCTATATCACAGCAGCAAAAGAGAGAGCCCTGTCGGTCATTTTCATTACCCACAATATTCCCCACGTTTTCGAAGTGGCCGACCGAATGACCATTCTCCATCACGGCCAGAAAGTGGGTGACTACAATCGGGAAGAAGTCACCCCGGATGAAGTGGCACAAATGGTGATGGGCGGAAGCCCACCCGACCGCTTCCAAAACAACCCGGATCTCTAACCCCATGTCCGATCAACCCCTACAATCTGAATCTATCACACCGTCAACACAAAAGGTCGATTTTTCACTCACGCGCAAAATCCTGACCATGACCGTACCGGTTGTTATGGGGAGGTACGCTGAAACCACTGTGGAAATGATCCAGATCTTCATGATCGGCATGCTCGGCCCGGTATCCCTCTCGGCGTATGGCCTGGCTCGAGCGTTTACCCGCGTGCTCTTCACAGCCATGATGTCCATCTCTAGAGGTGCCCTCACCATGGTTGCTCAAGCCATTGGCGCCGACTCAATGGAAGAGGCCAGTGCGGCGACTAAGCAGGCCTTTTCCTTGCTGTTGGGGTTAAGCATTGTTTTTGGTGCAGGCAGCCTGGCACTTTCCCCATTCCTCTTGCCGACCCTCACCTCCGATCCCGAAGTCATCGCACTTGGAACGCCGTTCCTTCAGGTCTTTTTCATCGGCGTGCCTTTTATGACGCTCAACAGGGCCATCACCAGCTGTCTTCAGGGCGCCGGCGACACCCGGACGCCATTTTTTTTAAGTGTCCTGAGCTCCACCGTTCAAATCGTTGTGAGTTATGTCTTCATATTCGGCCATTGGGGCATGCCTGAATTGGGTGTCGTGGGTGCCGCCGTTGGCGGTCTTCTGGGCCGAAGTCTGGCCACTATCCTCGGGCTTGGCCTGCTCTACAGCGGCCGACTTGCGCTCACTCTGCTTCCCAACACATCCTATCGGTTTGATTGGGGTGTCGCACATCGCATTCTCAAAATCGGTGTGCCCTCCGGCCTTCAGGGCATTCTCAGAAATAGCTCCGGCCTGGTCTATCTCAAGCTCATCGCGATGTCCGCGCTTTCCACAACTGCTATAGCAGCCTATACCATCGGCCATCAGATGGAAAGCATCCTTCGCCGAACAGGACAGGCCTATGGAACGGTTGCCACAGCGCTGGTCGGCCAGCATCTCGGCGCACAGGATCCCGAAGGTGCCGAACGCAACGGTTGGACAACGATTGTGATTTCTGTGCTCACCAACACCCTCCTCGTCCTCCCGGTTGCCGCGCTTGCCAAACAGTTCATGGCTGTGTTTACAACCGTCCCGGAAATCATCAGTACGGGTGCCATCTACCTGTATGCCATAGTCGTTGCCGAGCCTTTTTCATGCGCTTCCAATACCAGTGAGGGCGGCCTCAGAGGTGCTGGCGACACCAGGCCACCCATGTATTACACCTTGATCACCCACTGGCTGATCCGCCTGCCTGCTGCCTATGTACTGGCTTTTTGGCTGGATTATGACATCAATGGTATCTGGGCAGCCCTCGTCATTTTCAGCGTTGTGCAGGCTTTTCTCACCGTCCGAAGATTTAGACAGGGACACTGGAAAACCCGGAAAATCTGAGGGCGTGTTCAATGGGATCTGTAACTGGATAGGAGCCGTTTTCAACAGCGATGATTCGCAGATAAAATCTGCTCCTACGTTCACAACTTGGACGAATTCATGACAACATTCACATCTTAAATCGGTATCAGAGAAGCCCACCTGTAAACCAAATCTAAAGAGAAACGCCCCCGGATTGAACCTGAGGGCGTTTTTCTTCGAGCAATATATGCCGGCCTAACCCACCGCATCCTCTCTCCAGAACCTCCGAACTTTGACGGGCACCTCGGTCACCGGCCAATACTCCTCCGGGGCATCTTCCCAATTTGGCACGGTCATCGCCTCCCGGTCGTAGATCAGCTCTCCTTTTCGAAGCGTCAATCGACACGTCAGCCGATCCGTACCGTCGATTTTCGTATGTCCACAATCTCGATATGAAAACGCCCCGGTCTGGTGTTCAAGCACCGCAACATCGGCCTCTGCCCCCACACTCAGAGTACCCAGTTCCGGCCGCCCAATCGCCTGTGCAGGGGTCACCGTAGACCGGTAGATCACCTCTTCCAGTGGCATTCCCATAGCCAAACATTTGCCCATGGTATCCAGCATACTGAACACAGGCCCCCGAATATTGCCCATATGCAAATCCGTGCTGATCGAATCGGGCTGAAACCCCTGCGCAATGGCTCTGGCCCCGTTTCGAAACCAGAAACTGGCCGCCCCGTGCCCCAGATCGAACCAGATTCCTCGCTCTCGGGCCTCAAACATGTGAGACTCCACCTGACCGTTTGCATCGATCACCGGAAACTGCCGGGCAAACACATGGGTGTGAATATCGCCGGGCCGGAGTTTCTCTAAAATCAATTCCGAATACGATCGGACAGGCGGCCGGGGCCAGAAATCAACCATCACCGGCATACCACACAATTTGCCTGCCTGCACCGATTTTTCAACCGATTCCCAGGGTGGATGCAGATCGTCAAAGGGCTTGCTTGTCCAATAATGCGCTGTCTTGATCCCCACCACCACATCCGAATGTTCCCCGGCAGCTTCTGCGGCGGCCTCCACATCAAAGGTCGTGATATCCTGTTCGGGTGCTCCCATTCCTGGTTTTGCAATATTCACATAGGCCAGCACCCGAGTCACCGACTTCGCCATCACGGTTTCCTTAAAATGCGCGATCTCATCGGCCCCCGCCGTTCCGGTATCGACACAGGTCGTTACCCCCGACAACGGGAAATGGGCATCTGCATTCAAGCTCGACATAAACAATCCAGGCCCACTTGACTGACGGGTAAAATAGGCATGGATGTGAATATCAATCAGCCCCGGAGTCACCAGAAGTCCCGAGACATCAACCGTATGTTCCGCCTCGGCCTCCGGTATATTTTCCTCCACCCGAGCAATTTTCCCTCCTGCAATGCCCACATCGCATATCCCATCCAGGTCATTTTCTGGATCAATAACCCTCCCCCCCTTCAGCAACAGGTCAATCCGGTCCGCACGATCTTCTGCCATAGTAATCCCCCTGAGATCCTGACGATTGAGATGGTCTCTTGTGTATATAAGTTCAAGATCCTATATTATAATAGACGCTGTTGGGATATCCAACTCTGTATTTTTGGGACCGAGAAGATCTCCATGCGAATCAACACCCTCCTTTGTGGATTCATCCTGATGGGCATCGCCCTTTCGACCTCCTGCGACCGGATCCCGGAACCCCTCAGAAGCGCTGCCGGTAGAATCGGCACGATTGCCGCCAATGCCCCGGCCCCCGAACCGCCTCCCCCAGTTCGGCTCTATACCTATGAGGTGGTCAACACCTTCCTCCACGACCCCCGCGCTTACACCCAGGGTCTGCTCTATCTGGATGGCATATTGTATGAAGGAACGGGACTATACGGCGCTTCCTCCATCCGAAAAGTCGACCTTCAAACCGGTTCTGTCCTTCAAAAACGCGATATCCCCCAACAGTTTTTTGGGGAAGGAATCGTCGTGTTTGAAAACCGAATCTTCCAGCTAACCTGGGTATCGGGCGTTGCATTTGTCTACGACCTGGAAACCTTCAATTTTCAAGCCCAATTCCGCTATCCCACCGAGGGTTGGGGACTCACACACGACGGCAAACGCCTGATCATGAGTGACGGGACGGCCAATCTCTACTTTCGAGACCCCGTCACCTTCGAAGAAACCGGCCGTGTCACCGTAACCGACGAAGGCAGAGCCATTTCCAACCTCAACGAACTGGAATATATCGATGGCGAAGTCTACGCCAACATCTACCTGACCGATCGGATTGTCCGCATTGATCCAGAAACCGGCACCGTCAACAGTTGGATCGACCTGACCGGACTGCTCAGACCCGAAGACCGCATCCATCCTAGTGCTGTCTTAAATGGTATTGCATATGATCCACAGGGCAAGCGGCTCTTTGTAACCGGCAAATGGTGGCCCAACCTCTTCGAAATTAAGCTTCTGCCCAAAGAATAGGAAAATTCTATCTCACAATCTGATACAAACGAGGACCCTATGTCGCAAATAGCCCAACTGGATGGCGATCAACTTTCAAAAGTTCAAGAACTGGAACAAAAGCTGGATATCAACCTCATTGCGCTTGAATCTCAAGCCGACCTGAAAGACCTTTCCCTTGGCCCTCAAGTCGAGCTTGCAGACCTCTCTTCAGAAGCCATTCAGGCGGTTCAAGCTCTGGAACAGGAAATTGGTACCGTGGTGCTGGCCTACCAGCAAACCACTTGAAATCGTTTCTCTTGACAAGAAATCCCCATCTATGGATTCTAAACAAACTGGCTATCACAAGTAAACACACCGTCGCGAACGTTGAAGGTCTGCCCCAGTTGCAGCCATGGAATGGATCCATTCAACATTCGCGGCGACTTTTATATCCTTCTCCATACCTTCACTACAGGAGTTGCTGTGGAAAATGTCGTCATTATAGGAACCGGTTGTGCCGGTCTCACATCTGCCATTTACACCGCCCGTGCAAACCTCGAACCCCTGGTCATCGAGGGAGACCTTGCCGGTGGCCAACTCGGCACCACCACCGATGTTGAAAATTATCCAGGGTTTCCCGAAGGGATTATGGGGCCCGTCCTGACAGACAACATGCGGCAGCAGGCCACCCGATTCGGTGCCCGCGTCGAACGGGGTTATGTCACCGAAGTCAAAGCCGACACCACCCCGTTTCAACTGGTTATCGATGAGGGTGAACGTACAATTGAGGCCAAAACCGTCATCATGTCCGCCGGTGCCAGCCCCCGCTATCTGGGCCTGGAATCCGAACGCCAGCTTTTGGGCTATGGCCTGAGTTCGTGTGCCACCTGCGACGGTGCTTTTTTCAGAGACCAGGAAGTGGCCGTCGTCGGAGGAGGAGACACGGCCATGGAAGACTCCCTGTTCCTGACTCGTTTCGCCTCCAAGGTCACGATCATCCACAGACGAGATGAACTCCGGGCGTCGCAAATTATGCGGGAACGGGCATTTGAAAATGAGAAAATTGAATTCCTCTGGGACACCGTTGTCACCGATGTAAGCGATGTAGAAAAAAAGGAAGTCACCGGTGTACAGATCCAGAATGTCAAAACCCAGGCAGAAAGCTTTTTCGATTGCCAGGGTGTCTTCATTGCCATTGGCCATGTGCCGAACACCAAGATATTCGACGGGATTTTAGACCTGGACGACGAAGGATACATCCAAGTCCAGCACCCCACCACCGCCACCAATATCCCCGGTATTTTTGCCTGCGGCGATTGCGTCGACCACATCTACCGGCAGGCCGTCACCGCAGCAGGTACCGGATGCTCGGCCGCCATCGATGCCGAACGCTACCTCGCCGAACACGAGTGAATTGGGAGGACCAATGCCCCACCTGACCGATAAGGACAAAGCTTTTTTTAAAACAAACGGCTATTTGATCAAACACGATCTATTAACCCAAGACCAGTTGGAAACCGCCCTGGTGGTGGTCTGGGAAAACCTCGACTGTGACCGGGACGATCCCGATACCTGGACCAAACCGGGCCTCTCCAGTCCCCGGATCGCTTCTCACCCCGCCATTCGGTCGACCCTTCACGACTCCCCCGCTTTTGCAATCGCCGAAGAACTGACCGGCAAGAGCACCTTAAACGAAGGGGCCAACCCGGGGGTCCAGTTCCGCTTCCCTACAGAAGACAAAACCTGGGAACGCCCTTCCCGGGGCCACCTCGATGGCTACTATACGCCCACCAACGGCGTCGCTGAAGGAACCGTCGGCCGGTTCAGCGTGGGGGTCACCCTCTATCTGAACCACGTGCGTCCCCAATCCGGCGGATTTACGCTCTGGCCGGGCACCCACATCCAGGCCGCCGAGCATTTCAAAACCCACTCCCTGCTCTGCTTTAAAGGCGGCAACGCCAGCGAAACCTTCGACATGCCAGACCCGGTTGAAGTAACCGGCCCTCCTGGCACAGCTTGTTTCTGGCACGGCCAGTTGATGCACGCCGGCAGCAAAAATGCAGGCGCCGAAATCCGAATGGCGCTCATCTCCCGCTTGAGGCGGAAAGATCTGTCCGACCACCTGTTTGAATTTCCAGACGATATCTGGGCCTATTACGACGGCATCCATTAAACCCCAAGGAGTTCTAATGAACCTCAGCTTCAGTCCCACCCTGTGCCCCGAACTACTACTTCCCGACGCGCTCAAAGTCTGCACTGAGGCCGGTTTTAACCGGATGGAACTCTTCCGCACCTGGACCGAAAGCTCTCCGGTGCATCGCGATACATCCGTCCGTATAGTCCGAGAACGCCTGGATGCCGCCGGAGTCACCCTCACCGGTCTCAACATTCGAAACCTGACCGGCCGCAAAGCCGACTCCGACGAACGCGACCTTCGCTACAACCTCCGGCAGGTCGAATGGGACCTCCACCTTTCCAGGGCCCTCCGGCTCCAAACCGCCAGCCTCAAAGGCGGTGCACGGACCGACGAAGCCCAGGAAGATCTCATGGAAGGCATCAACACCCTTCTGGAACGCATACCCGAAATTACTCTCAACCTGGGCAACCACAAAGGCAATCGCCTCCAAGGTCTGGCAGACTACCAGGCCATTTTACCTCACGTACCCGACCCGGTAAAGGTCCTGATGGACACCGGTCACCTGCTCTCTGCAGGCGAAAATGTGCTTGCATTTGCCGAATCCCTCGCAGATCGAATCGGTCTGGTCCACCTCCGTGACCAAAAAGGCGAAAACCCTGTCCCCTTTGGCGAAGGCGACCTGCCCTTTGCCGACCTGCTTGGAATTTTGAAGGGCGCCGATTATGATGGAACGCTCGTCATCGAATTGGAGCATGTTACCTGGGCAGAACACGTGGAAGCCGCACACACGGCCCGGCTCTTTGTGGAAGACCTCCTGGCAGCCTGAAACTCACGCAATCGCAAAGCGCAGCTTCATCGGTAATCCATTCCCTCCGATGAAATCTGCGCTTTGCTCATAGTAAAGGATATGCCCATGCCCGAGGCCCTGGGCACACACCTCCTGGTCGAACTTCACGGCTGTGATCCCAATATTCTCAATGATGTCCCCTATCTTGAACGTTGCCTTGTCGAGGCAGCCCGTGAAGCCGGAGCCACCGTCATCAACACCGCCTTCCACCATTTTGCCCCCTATGGTGTCTCGGGTGTCGTTGTCATTCAGGAAAGCCACCTGGCCATCCACACCTGGCCGGAATATGGATTTGCGGCCGTAGACCTGTTTACCTGCGGTCAAACACTCGACCCCTGGATGGCCTATCAGAATCTGAAATCCAAATTGAATGCCAGACACGGCACCGCCCAGGAAATGCCCCGAGGGTCTCTCGACCAGGTTAAAAAAATCGCCTCTCTCCCGGCACAGCCCAGGACATCTTCGCCCCCATCACGCAACATCTGGTTTACCGAAAAATCGGACCAGATTGCCCATTCGATCCGCCATGCAGGCCTTTTATTTGAAGCCCAATCTCCCTACCAGAAAATCCAAATTCTCGATACCTATGGCTACGGCAAAATGCTGGTCGCCGACGGCCGGGTACTCTGCACTGAAAAAGACGAATTCGTCTACCACGAAATGATCGTGCATATCCCGGTGTTTGCACACCCCGATCCCCACACCGTCCTGGTCATTGGCGGTGGAGACGGCGGTGCAGTACGGGAACTGACTCGCCACACCGCCATCCAATCGATCACTCAGATCGAAATCGACGAAACCCTGATTCAGGCCTGCGAACAACACCTGCCAACCCTTTCCCAGGCCTCCAACGACCCAAGGTTGGATCTGAAAATCACGGACGGTGTTCGCTATCTGCAAACGTGCCCACCCGAATCCTTCGACCTGATCCTCGTCGATGCCGCTGCCCCCACCGGACCGGCCGAGGGTCTATTCACACCTGCATTTTACCAATCCATCCACCGGTGTTTGACGCCCAGTGGGATCATGGTCGCCCAGAGTCCACCACCGACCCTTCAGGAATCGCTTTTTAGCAAAACCCTGTCCCATATCACACAGGCCTTCCAGGCAAACCACACGCACTGTTACCTGGCCTTCCTGCCCACCTACCCGACTGGATTGGTCAGTTTCACCTTTGCAGCAAAAGACGGCATCCACCCCTTTCAAAATCTCGATGCCGACCGGATCGATCCTTTCGTTCAAACCCATGCGCTCAAATATTACACCCGCACCATTCATCAAGCCGCTTTTGCCCTCCCGGGCTACATCCAGTCTCTGCTTCCCAAACAGGAGTGACACGATGAAACTCACCATACTCGGCACGTGCAGTGGTACCGAGCCAATGCCCGATCGAAAACATACTTCCTTTGTGGTCGAACATGAAGGCGGCATCTACTGGTTCGACGCCGGAGAAGGCTGTTCCTACACCGCACATCTTGCAGGGATTGACCTGCTTTCCATCCAGGCCATTTTCATCTCTCACCCTCACCTGGACCATGTAGGCGGCCTGGTCAACCTCATTGGTACCATGCAAAAACTCAATGGCCGCAACCAGGACCCCGACCGAAGCCTCACGGGAAAAACCATCCCGGTCCGCATCCCCAACCTGAATGTCTGGTCCGGCGTCCTCCAGGTCCTTGCGGCCTCCAAAGAGACCTACACCCCGAATTTTAACCTGGATGCGCAAACCTATGAAGACGGCGTCATTTATGACCAGAACGGCTTTAAACTCACCGCGCTTCACAACCGGCATTTAGGGGAACCGGAGCCCGGACAACCCTGGCAGTCCTACTCCTTTTGCATCGAAGCAGGCGGCAAATGCCTCGTCTTTTCCGGCGACGTCAGAGAAACCGCCGAAGTGGCCCCCTTTCTTCAAAATTGCGACCTATTTCTCATGGAAACCGGACACCATCAGGTGGAAGATGTGTGCACCTACTTGAAAGAATCCGGCGCAGATTTTGGCCGTCTGGGCTTTGTCCATCACGGCCGGGCCATCCTTGCCGATCCGGAGGGCGAATGTCAAAAAGCCCGATCCATCCTGGGCGACCGCGTCTTTGTGGCCGACGACAAAGTTGAAATGGTACTCTGACTGCAGGGCGTCTTGACACCTGCTTCCGAAACCCCTATCTTTGTGACCAGTAAACCCTTTGACACTGGAGGAGAAACCATGACAGTAGAACAGGCCACCACCTTGAAAGACGCCCTGGGATCTATGATGAGCCATATCTCAAAAAAAGAGCCGATTGGAGACCACCTGGTTCAAATTATGCAACTCCAGCAGACAATCGCGCCCACCGCCCCCCCGCAGCTCAATCACTATCTCGAGCAACGGAGCTATGAAAAAGCCCTCTCTTTCCTCACCGATGGCGTCGTTGTAGAACCGCCAGACAAACCCGAGTGTGATGAAGACCACCCCTAAATAAATTCCAGCCCCGGCAAAGCCCTGCCGGGGCTTCTTTTGCCCCAATTCCGCACTTGCATTCCTCCCATGGACCCCGTAGATTTCCTACCCTAATCTATCCGATACATTTTCTGGAGAATCGCATGTCCACAGAAATTAAGTCCGATATCAAAGGCTTTGAAAGATTTCTTTTTACCGAAGGCGCCGATCCCAATAAACTTCATCTGCACGTCTCGGAGATCGGCCCTGGCACCCGTTCCCACCCACCGCACCAACATGAAGGACAGGAAATCTTCTTTGTTCTGGAAGGAGAAGGGGAAGTCATGTTCGGTGAAAGTACCCACCAGGTCAACGGCGGGGAAGCCGTCCATGTGAACTGCGAAATCCTCCACGGCATTCAAAATGTCGGCAGCGGTCCGTTGCGCTACGCAGTCATCATCGCCAAGTGATCTGGTCTCAGACTGAAACCCCTCCTCAAAATATCCAAATCTCCGAAAGGGACGTTATGGTCAATAGCATCCGCCCGCGTGTCCTCAATGGCGAACTCCTTACCGGGACCTTTCTCAACCTCGGTTCCACCCTCACCACCGAAATGGCCGGCAACAGCGGCTTCGACTGGCTCTTGCTCGATGTCGAACACGGGGGAGGAAGTCACTCCCATCTGATCCCACAAATTCAAGTCACCGGTGCTACGCCTGCCGCTCCTTTTGTCCGCATCGAAAACAACGATCCTCCACGCTTCAAACGGGTACTCGACCTGGGTGCCTCCGGCGTCATGGTACCCTATGTCAGCACAGTAGAAGAGGCCGAACAGGCGGTGGCCTCCATGCGATATCCCCCGCGCGGGATCCGGGGGGTTGCCAAACTCAACCGGGGCGCTTCCTTCGGCGCCGAATTTGACGAATATTTCGAACGCGGACACGAATTGCTCACCACCGTGGTCCAGATCGAAACGACAGAAGCCCTCGACAACATCGAAGACATTGCCGCAGTCGACGGTGTGGATGTCCTCTTCGTGGGGCCGCTCGACCTGAGCGTCAACCTGGGGATTCCCCAGCAATTTGACAACCCCAAATTTCAGCAAGCCACAGACAGAGTTGTGCAGGCAGCCAAAAACGCCGGCAAAGCCGCAGGAATTCTGCTCTTAAGCCCCGACCAGGTCGCACCCACTGTGGAGTCTGGCTTCACATTCATCGCTCTGGGCTCCGATGGAGGCCTGGTTGCAAACGGCATGCGGCAACTCGCCTCGGCCTTTGACGCCTTTCGGAAGTAGCGATGGCCCACCTTGGTACATACGACGTGGTCATTGTAGGCGGAGGTGCTTGCGGATGCACCACAGCCTATTTTCTGGTCAACGAAGGATTGCAAGTCGCCCTGGTGGATAAAAATACGGTTGGTCAGGAAGCATCCTGGGCTTCGGCCGGCATGATCGGGCCCACCTCGGCACCCTCGGCCAACCCCTGGTATCTGCAAACCACTTCGCTGTCCAAATCCCTCTACGACACCCTGAACGAGCAACTCTACGACGAAACAGGACGATGGATCGGCTATGGCGGAGACGGCGCCCTCACCATTGCCATGGACGAACGCGAAGCCCAGAGCATTGCCCTGGAAGCCTCTGCCCAGGCGGCAGACGGTGTGCCTGCAGAAGCCCTGACGGGCGAAGAAGCTCGAAAACGGGAACCGGCACTTCCCTCCGGCGTTCAGGCAGCGCTATGGATGCCGGAAGGGCGGTTCCTCGATGCCCGAAATTACACCGCAACCATCGCCACTGCAGCCCGACAAAAAGGGGTCGATATCTACGAAGGGCAGCCTGTCACAGCCCTGCAACGAGAAGGAGACCGCATCACCGGCGTCCAGTGCGGGTCTGACCTCCTGTCTGCTGACTACGTCATCAACGCGGCCGGTGCCTGGGCAGGCAAGCTCGACCCCATCCTCACCTTCCCCGTTCGTCCCCTCCACGGGCAGATCATGGCCCTCGAAGGCCCGCCCTGCGGCCTCCGACACAATATCATGCGAGCCGGTGCCTGGGGCTATGTCACCCCCCGCCCGGACGGTCGCGTCCTGGTGGGCGCCACCGAAGACGAGTGGGGATTTCAAAAAAAGATCACCGCAGACGGAATGGCCCTGCTCGGCGTCATCGTCCGCCAGGTTCTCCCGTGCCTGACCGACTGCCCCCTTCTGGACATCTGGTCCGGACTTCGCCCCGCCTCTCCCGACGGTCTTCCTGCCATCGGTCCCGACCCTCGCACCGAAGGGGGCTATCTCTGGGCAGCCGGGCACACGGCCTCGGGCATGATGCAGATGCCCGCCACAGCCGCCGTCTTAACCGATCTGGTTTTGGGAAAAGCCCCGCGAATCCCGATCGACCAGGTTCGCATCAACCGATTTCTGGCGTCATCTTAAGCAAACAAAAAGCGCCATCTGAAAGGATGGCGCTTCAACTCCGCATCTGTGAAAAATTGTTATTTTGGCACAAGTACTTTGTGGCTCACCTTGTCTCTTAGAAAATCCATAATCTGAAGTGAGATCAACTGAACCGTCTCGTCAAAGTCGATATTTTCAACCGCCGGGACTTTATACATATCTCCCACTTCCAGGAGGTGTTGTTGAATTTTAAGAATCGATTCCAGATATTCCAGATATCGGTGAGAAGACCGTTCCTCAGCCTGCTCGCTGCGATTTCTGAATCGGAGACGATACAGGTCCTCATCGGAAAGGTACAGGTTGACCCAGAAAAACAGGGCTTGATCGGCGTAGGCCTCCAGATCAATCAATTCGGGCAACAGATGCACACCATCAACAATCAAACTGGTGTGTTCTTCGATGGCTCGCTCAATCATCGCCCGCACCCCCACGCACACACGCCCGGCCTGTTCGCGATAGGCCGAAATAACCGGATCGGCACTTTCGGAAGGCACAGGCACTTTTTCCCAGGCAGCATAGGACGATTCGTGCAGGGCAGGTATCAAATCTGGCGCAATCATCAACCGCATAATCTGACGAATGGAATCGGTAGACACCAGTCGAGAAATCTTGAGTTGATTGGCCAGCGCCACACCCACCGAAGACTTGCCCACCCCACTGGCACCGCCCAAAAACAAAATCATTGGCAATGGATATTCTTCGTTGCGAAACCGGTGCCAAACCCGATACCGGT
>JAPUJS010000487.1 GCA_027296045.1 bacterium
CCCCATTGAATTCGTAAGGAGGTGTTATGGCCCAGCAGATTGATGCGGTATACGAAAACGGCGTGTTCCGTCCACTTGCACCTGTGGATTTAGAGGAGCATCGGACCGTTCGACTCACCATTGATGACAATGGTGATGATCCTCTAACAGACCTCTTAGATACGGAGTTCATGGAACGCTGTATCAAGGAGAGTAAAAATGCCCCAGCTCCCGGGATCGAAGCGGTGCGGCAAATGCTAGCAAAAATCCCTGGTGATTTGACCGAGGATTTCATCTCCGAACGTGACGAGTGCTAATGCCAGTTTATCTTCTCGATTCCAGTGCCCTCGGGAAATACTATCACCAGGAAGTCGGTACTATTGACGTTATTCGTTTAGTCCAAGAGCCCACTGCACGCCACATCGTATCCCGTCTCACCATCACAGAAAGCTACGCCGTATTCGCTCGGAAGATGCGCACAGGAGCTATTGACGAAGATGAATTTGAACGCCTGTGGCAGCAGTTCGGAGTAGATGTAGCTCAGGGGTTATTCGAGATCGTTCGTATTGTCGAATCCCATCATGGAGAGGCAGAACGGCTTATCCGAAAGTATGCTCGCCGAAGTCTTCGTACCTCGGATGCACTGCAACTTGCTGTTGCACTCGATGTGAATCGCCGGACCATACTCGACCAGTTTGTTTGTGCGGATATCCGCCTCTGTGAGATTGCTACTGAAGAACAGCTTTCAGTTTTCAATCCTGCCCAACCGTAACACCAATTTCCCCTCGTGGGTATCGGGCCAAAATCCGATCGTTGCAGGTATAAATGACACTTTCCGGCAGACGGATGAAGTCCGCATCGGTGGTGGCAATCGCGTTGAGATCATGCGTCTGCATGAGGGCCCAGTGGTAGGCATCTCGCGGCAAAAGGAGAGCAGATTCCATGGTGATTAGCGCCGTTTCATAGGTGTTGGCTTCGGTTCCGATAAGGCTCACGTGTGGCAGCTGCGTAAGCCTTTGGGTAAAGTCCCGGAGTTTTTGCAAAATGGGACGGAGCATGTCGGGCGCCTCTCGATATATCCCCCAAAACGTCCGAGGCTTGTAGAGGTGTTCGGTTTCCAGCTTTAGTAGGATGTACCAGGTTTCGTCAAGAGCCAGATTGGAGAGCAGAACCGGTACTTCCGATTCTTTCAAGCGATAGTGATAGGCCGCACACGGTGGGTGGAACTTGGCGGCGGCAAAACCGACGTTGACCAGAAAAGAATGCGGCAGCTGATGGCGCAATATCATGACACGCCAATGGATTTAGCTGATGCATCCCTGGTGGTCACTGCCGAGGTCCTAAACCGCACCAGAATCGTTACCTTGGACAGCGACTTCTATGTGTAGCGGCTCAAGGATAACGACGCGTTTGAGGTCATTCCTTAGCCGCCAACTTGACGCAGAGCGCGGTGCCAATCAAGAAATTTACCCGTAACATTGTCAAACGGTAAACGCTCACCCTTCCACCTGAGAATGAAAGGGTACAGCCGCTACCAGTGATGCCACGGCAACCTCACCCCGTACACATGCAGAAACTCACCCAACGTCAGCCACAAAGCGGCGCTGCGTATGACCAATACCAATCCGTCAGACATCCCCTCCCTATATCGATCATCAGAACGAAACCTGCTTCAACAATAGACCTGACCCCTATCTTTCTTCAACAAAAGGAAGGGTCTACCATAGGATTATGCAGGTGACGGTTAGCTCCCAAAGCGAGGATCATCGCTCTAGAAACGTATCATACGTCCTTTTTATCTCTGGCGATCGAGAAACAGAGCCACGCTAACCTTGAATCGATCACTGAGAATTTTCAGATGTTTGGTAGTCAGGGCACGTTTCCCTTGCAACAGCTTTGATCCCATGCTACGGTGCACCCCGAGCAAGCGACCTAAGTCCGCAGCACCCATACCATGGTCATCCAGCAACGCCCGCAGTGCGTCCAGACCACAGATCACCAGATCATCAAAGGAATGGTGGGTATTCTCGTAGGCCTCGACCAGGGTGGAGAGCACGTCAAGATAATCCGCCTGATCTCGATTGAGCTCATGACCTGCCAGCAGGTCGATGATCTCGGTGGCCTGATCCAGCTCCGCATCGTTGTGAATCGGTCGCAGTGGATGCAGGGCCAAGAGCTTGTTGTAGGTCTTGGGAATGTCCTCATATCTCGTCAGCGTCGTGTTTTGGACTGGCCCTTGGCTCATAATGTATCCTTCCACGTTTCCTTGTCGTACTCTGCATGCGTAAGAAACCGAAGGACGAATACCTTACGCATGTTATAGTGAATCGCGGTGATCAACCGGTAGCGGTTCCCGGCGATATTGAATACCACGACAGCTCGACCGCTAGCAACCCTGATCGGAGCATGCAGCGGTGTCTTTCAAACCCAGGTCGATACCCAGGGCAGCCCCGCTGTCTCGCCTGTTGGGGGCGTCCAGCTCACATTGGAAATTGACGTACCACCTACCTCTGGCATCCTGGGCAAAGCTTCCGCTCTTGACCGCGCCCTGGATTGGACGAGACAGCCAGAAACGGAACGTACGGCCACCGTAGGTCACGGCGAAACGCCAGCATACTGGCTTCGTTGCAATAGTTCCACACGAAGTTGACCGCACTCGCCATTCGCGACAGGTGCTTGGCTGAGGTAGAGTCTTTAATGCGGTACTGGAAGGTGAGGACTTGCTTTGGCATGTGAGATACCTTGGTTCTCGGCAATTGATACTGTAATTATATCACAAAAAGGTAATTAGTTGTATAATCTCAGACATTAAATTCCAATATACAACACTTTATATATTCGTCATGAATGACGGGGTTTTACGGTGTTCCGGATGATCCGGATGGCTTTCGGAAATTGCCGTCTTCTCGAATGCCAAAAGTAGGGAATCTAAAACCGTGGATGAAACAAAGCTTCTCGAACGTATTACCGTCAATCCAAATATCTTTCGGGGTAAACCCATTATCCGAGGCCGTCGGCTCGCCGTCGAGCATGTGTTGGGCATGCTCGCTGCCGGTGATACGCCCGAAACCCTTCTTGAAGGTTATCCCTGGTTGGAGCGGCAAGACATCCAGGCCTGCCTGATATACGCCCGTCGCCTTGTAGGGCACGAGCGAGTCGAACCGCTCATTATGGCGTCTGAGACATGAAGCTTCTGCTGGATACATGTGTCTGGGGCGGTGTTTGTGAAGCACTTAAAGCAGCTGCACATGATGTCATCTGGGCTGGAGACTGGCCTACAGATCCGGGTGATGACGACATTCTCACCTATGCCTATCAAGAAGATCGAATTTTAGTCACCCTCGACAAGGACTTTGGCGAATTAGCCATCGTGCACGAACGCCCCCACTGTGGCATCATTCGGTTGGTTGGTTTCGCTGCCCGGCAGCAAGCCCTGGTGTGCTTACGCGTTCTCGCCCAGCATGGACCGACCTTACAGTCGGGCGCGCTCGTTACAGCCGAACCAGGGCGTCTGAGAATTCGCCCTCCCGAATGACCTCTGGATACCGCTTTACTTTGCTTTGCATGTGCCTGGTCCACAAAGCATCTAGAACGGATAATATTCCAGTTGCAAACTTCAAGTTCGCCGAGGCATCTATGCGGATGAGTGGCTCAATACATCTTCACAGAGGAGGCATTATCAAAAAAATTAAATGTGTCCCCAATTCTGTACGTGAATGAATCATGATTCAAGACATGACCCCGGGTCCTCCGGGTCTTTGTTTCTCGTAAGAAACCGCAGAACGAATACCTTACGCTGGGCGTGCATCAAGTATAGCGGCGCAGAATCGTGGCATGGATTAGATATAGAACATTCACTCCAGCCCCTTTTTCACACTACTTCGGATCGGATAGCCGACGCGCCTCATCGCCGAAGCCTTCACGCAGGGCATTCAGACCCGGTCCAAACGCGTCAGGCTGATCAAGCACGGCGACTTTGCGGGCGCCCATCTCTTCCAGCAGGACGGCGACAGGGAG
>JAPUJS010000488.1 GCA_027296045.1 bacterium
CAGCATACCCCATTCCCGTTCCCCGGTCAACCCCTTTCTCGACACCCCACAGTTCCCTTTCGCCTTGCGATTTTGCATTCAGAAGGTTAGATTGCAGGCAGGATCGCAGAGGACCGCCGGAGGCGGTAAAAGCAACACACATATCCTACAAGCAACACCACAAAAAAAGGACCCCCATGCCTACTCAAAAACCCAACATCATCTTCATCCTCACCGACGACCAGGGACCCTGGGCTGCCGGATGCTACGGAAACCCCGAAATCCGAACCCCCAACATCGACCGCATTGCAGAAACTGGAATCCGCTTTTCGAATTTTTTCGTCACCATCCCCGTCTGTTCCCCCAGCAGAGCCTCCTTTCTCACCGGCCGCATTCCCTCCCAACACGGCGTCCACGACTGGATTCGAGAAGGCAACACCGGACCCGACGCTGCCTCTTACCTCGAAGACGAAATCTGCTACACCGACATCTTAGCCGAACACGGCTGGACCTGTGGTCTTTCCGGCAAGTGGCACCTGGGCAACAGCACGCTTGCCCAGCACGGTTTCACCCACTGGTTTGCCCACGAAAAAGGGGGCGGTCCCTACAACGACGCCTTGATGGTTCGCAACGGCGAACTCGTTACCGCCCCTGGCTATGTTACCACCGCCATCACCGACGACGCCCTCGAATTCATCGACCGTCACGCTGAAGACGACAACCCGTTCTACCTCAGTGTCCACTACACGGCCCCTCACAGTCCCTGGGACGGTCACCCTCAGGACATCGTCGACTCCTACGACGATTGCCCCTTTGAATCATGTCCGCAAGAAGACCGCCACCCCTGGGCGGGTGGACTCAGCAACAATCTGGGCAATCGCGAAGCCCTCAAAGGCTACTTCGCTGCCGTCACAGCAATGGATCTGGATGTCGGACGCATCTTAGACAAATTAGAAGCGAAAGGCCTTCGTAACAACACCCTCGTCGTCTTCACCTCCGACAACGGCTTCTCCTGCGGCCACCACGGCTTCTGGGGAAAAGGAAACGGCACCAGCCCCCTAAACATGTACGAAAATTCCATTAAAGTCCCCTTTGTGGCAACCCACCCTGGCGTCATCCCCGAAGGCACCGTCCAACCCGCCCTGGCCTCTGCCCACGACTTCATGCCCACCCTCCTCGACTACCTGGACCTCCCCTTACCCGACGACCGCAACCTCCCCGGACAGTCCTTCCTCTCAGCCCTCAAAGGCGAAAAGGATACCGGCCGTGACAGCGTGATCATCTACGACGAATACGGTACCACCCGCATGATTCGAACTCATGAGTGGAAGTATATCCACCGATATCCCAACGGTCCTAACGAGCTTTACGACTTAGTCAACGATGCCGACGAGCGGACTAACCTCGTCGAAGACCCCAACCAGGCCGACCGGATCAAAGAGTTGAAAAGCCAGATGGAAAATTGGTTCTCCCAATACAGTATCCCGGAAAAAGACGGTCGGGACTATGTGGTCACCGGTGCGGGTCAGCTTCGTCCGGTTGGCAGAAAGTGGGAAGACGGGCGTGACCCTTTTGCGGGTTCAAGACAAGCCTAGCGAAAAAAACCCATATTGCCAAAAAACAATATGGGTTATCTTAAAGTGCGGTGAATTTCAGGATCGTTTATAAGTACGTTCATTTTTTATACCAACCTGGACGATATCAATAACACCCGCTGTCGAATCCACTTCATAAATGATCCGGTAATCTCGATCCATCCAAACTCGAAACCTGTCCCTCCGACCCTGAACCTTCCCGAATCCTCTTGGGTAGGGTGCGTTTTGAATATCCAAAATAGTCCGAAAAGCTTTGATAAGAATGATATCGGGAAGTTTTAGCATATCTCGCCTTGCAGAGGTCTTAACCCTGATTTTCACGCTGTCTCCGGATCTGATCCAGCCGTTCGAATAATTCGTCGCAGGCTTCAAAAGGGGTTACGGACTCGTCTGCTCGTTCCTGAAAAATCGCGTAATCCGGATCATCTTCTCGAACCACCTCGACCGGAAGGGTTGGATTCGCCTCATGATCTGGTACGTATTGCATCACATCTTCGATTCGGCATTCCAGGGCCTGACAAAGTCGGTTGATGGTCTCAAGACGAATGCCCTTGACATTTTCAGGCCGATTGTAGAGCCCATCCAGAGTTTGTCGCGCAACACCCGCCTGACGAGCAAGTTCAGAAAGATTCCGAATCCGCCTTTGGAACATCATATCTCGTAGCTTTATTTGAATCATTGCAATATCACCTCCTTTGGCTAAAATATATAGATATTCGGTCAAATTGACAAGATATACGTTCATTTTGACAAGACTACTTGTCAAAACGTCTTGTATTTAAATTCAGCCCTACAAACTTATGGTGTTCCATTCCAACACAAACGGTACCCTGTACAACTTCGAGACCGACCTGCTTCAGGGCACGATTCAGCCCGGAGGCCATCGACATGGCATCCGAAAACTGATCCATAAACCCAGTGGCCTGCAGCTCGTCCATCCCGACTTCGCCCTCTTAAACCTCTATCTCCTCCTTGCACAGGGCCAGTGCCTCGCCAGTGCACGATCCATCTATCGCACCGTCACACTTCAAAACAACACCATTCGCATCCATTGGGAACCCACTCCCCTGCATCGTGCAGGACTTGATCTCACCTATCAGTGGGTCAATGCCAGCACCCTGGACCTGACCATCACCGTCAGTGCCCACGAAAACTACCCCGCCTACGAAGCCTTCCTCGCCAGCTACTTTGACCTGGCCCTTCGACCTTATATCTGCACGGACGGAGGATCTTATTCCAAAGAACCCCATTGGCATACCCCGGTCTTACAGCAACTCCATCGCAACAACGCCCTCGTCTTTCCCCGAGACGCAGAAGCCGGTCGCCTTCACCTCGACGGCCGCTGGCGCAATGTGCGTTCCATCTACCTCTGGAAATCCGAACAATACTATGCCTACCCCCTTGCCATACAGGCCCACCCCGATCAACAAATCGCCGTTGTCCTGATGGCCCACCCTGAAACTTGCCCGGCTGTATGTTGGACCGTCGGCCTGGCCGATGTCAACATCAGCAGCTACCAGAGCGACCATCTCGACGATCCCTATAAAGCTCGGAATCCGCTCTACCTGTCTCTTTTTGGGCAAGACCTTCAACCCCGAGACAAACGCACAGCCCGAGTCCGACTGGCCGTCATCGAACTGGACAAAGCAATGGAACACCCTATAGAGGTTTACAAAGCCTTCATCAACGAAACATCAAAAAAATAATCCAAACGTCGTCCCTGCTCCCTCACACCCTCAAATGCACCATGCGTTTCTGCCCTGCACCAATTGTACCCGAAGCAGATTGTTCGGGCCTGCCACTGGGCCAAATCGAAATTTTTTTTAAAAGGACCGCTCCGCTATGCCTCTCGACATCCAAGCCGGCATCCAACGTCCCAAAATCGACATGCACTGCCACGTCTGGTACATGGACGACTGGGAAACCTCCAGCGACCATCTCGTCCATGCCGGAGAAATGCTCGGCATCACCGAACTGTGGTGCTCCTCCATCATCTCAAACGGTATCCTATCTTCTATCGAGGAAGTGCGCCCCCACAACGACACCATCCTCAAAGCCATGGCACGTCATCCCAAACGCATTCGCGGCTGGTGCTTTGTCATCCCCGGCCACTTCAACGACGCCCTCCATGAAATCGAACGCTGCCTGGACGGCGGCATGATCGGCATCAAGCTCTACAACCAGTATCACCTCAACGACCCCGCCGTCCACCCGGTCCTCGAACTCGCCTCCGAACGCCGCCTCCCCATCCTCCAGCATGCCGGCTACCTCGTTCCCGAACACCGTGCCAGCCAACCCCTCATCTCTCACGGAATCCACTTCACCGACGCCAGTGAGAAATATCCCGACGCCATCCTCTTTCACGCCCACATCGGCGGCGGCGGAGACTGGGAACACACCGTGCGAGAAATGCGCAACGCCTCGCCAAATGTCTACATCGACATCTCCGGTTCCAACCTGGACGACGGCCAGGTCGAATATGCCGTCGCCGAACTGGGCGCCGAACGCGTCCTCTTCGGCACCGACGGCACCATGGCAGGCGCTGTCGGCAAAGTTCTCGACGCCGACCTGACCGAAGAAGAGCGCGAACTCATCTTCTGGGGCAATGCCGAAAGAATCCTGAAAGAGCAGGGCGTCGCACCCACCGAGCCCCGAACGGAAGGAACTCCGTCATGATCCTCGACATCAACGCCTGGCTCGGCACCTGGCCCTTCCGTTCCCTGCGCGACAACACCCCCAAAACCCTCGTCGCTCGCCTCGACCGTTCGGGCATTACCATGGCCGCTGTCTCCTTCATCGAAGCCGCCTTTCACCGACACCCGCAATCGGCCAACGAACGCCTGGCAAAAGCCGTTGCCCCCCACCTGGATCGCCTCATCCCGCTCGGCACCATCAACCCCATCTCGCCACACTGGCAAGACGATCTGAGTGCCTGTCAAAA
>JAPUJS010000489.1 GCA_027296045.1 bacterium
AAAAATTGGACGGTTTCGGAAACGTACAGATGGTCGAGGTCGAGCGACCCGAACCGGGCTCTGGACAGATGCTGGTGGAGGTCAAGCGCAGCCTGATCAGCCGGGGGTCCGAACTATTTCGCCGTTACGTACTCGAAGAGGCCGTCAGTCCAGACATTATGGGTTATTCGGATGCCGGAAAAATCGTCGCCATCGGTCCCGGCGTCGAGAATTTTTCGGCCGATCAACGCGTCATGGTCAACGGACCACACGCGCAATACGTTCTCGCGAACGAGTCAGGTCCGAGGAAGCGCGCCTTCGCCCTGCCCGATGACCTGACCAATGAGGCGGCAACCTTCCTTCCCCTCACAACCAGTTCCGTCATGTGGATGCGAACGTCCCCCATCGAACCGGGCCAGACCGCGGTCATTCTGGGTCAGGGCATCGTCGGCTCCCTCTGCGCGCAGATCATCAGGGAAAGGAATCCCGGTCGAGTCATCGTCGTCGACGCTTACCCGCTCCGGTGCGAGATCGCCGGGAAACTCGGTCCAGATGTGGTGATCAACGTCTCGAAGAAAGATTCAGTGGCTGAGGTCAAGAAACTCACGGATGGCATCGGCGCGGATCTTGTCGTCGAGTGCGTGGGCGGGAACATGGGCATCCGATCCTTTGAGCAGGCCCAACAGATGCTGGCGCCCGGAGGAGCGATTCACCTCATCGCCAAATATCAGGGCGAACCCCTCCCCCTCGACGGCGACCATTTTATGAACAAGGTGCTTGTGGCCGGGATTCGTATGGACCAATCCCGGGAAGAATGCATGGAGGATGCCGCGCAGATGTTGATCGACGGACGCGTTCAAATCTCCGAACTGATTACCCACCGGCTGCCCTGGGAACAAACGCCCGATGCGTACCATATGCTCTACAACAAGCCGGACGAAGCGTTGGGTGTCGTTCTCGAGTGGGATGGCTGAACCTTCGGCTTACCGTCCGGTGCCCACCAAATTCTGATTCCTCAGACGCAAATCCCGCCGAACTATGGAGATAAAATATATGATCCGTGAGAAGGAAAAGCAGGGATATGTAGATCCCAGACTCATTGCGTTGGGGTTCAAACCGTACGCGCTGAGTGCAGAACAGATACATCTGTTGGACGAGAAGGGATTTGTCATCTTTGAAGATGTGATCGACGCGCTGTGGTTGGCCGAACTCCGGCGCGCATTTGATGATATTTACGAGGCAGAGGGTAAGAATGCTGGGAAAGAAGTGGCGCAAATGGAGGGCGTCCGACGCCTGGCCGATCTGGTGAACAAAGGGAAAGTCTTTGACCGGATTTATTTAAAACCTGCACTGCTATCCGTGGTGCAGCACATTTTGAAGCGACCCTTTAAGTTGCACTCGCTCAACGGCCACGAACCGTTGCAAGGACATGGTCTTCAACATTTGCATACCGACACGAGTGAGCCTACAGTACCGGGTGGACCTTATCACACAGTCAATTCAATGTGGATACTGGACGATTTCACACCGACCAACGGCCCCACACGTCTGGTTCCTGGCACCCACTTCAAACCCGGACGGGTCGGAGAACATATGGAAGACCGCAAAGCCGACCACCCCGATCAAATCCATTTAATCGCAAAAGCAGGTTCGGTCGCTGTTTTTAACGGCAGTGTCTGGCACAGTTCGTATATCAACAAAGACGGTCAGCCTCGCCGAACGCTTCACTGTGCTTTCATTGCCCGCGAGCACGAACAACAAACCAATCAACGCGAGTACCTGCGCCCGGAAACCGCCACAAGGCTTTCGCCACTGGCGCGTTATGTATTGGACGTCGAATAGACTAAAATCAAAAGCGATGGCAGATTGTGGCGATACATGGCGCGGGGTGGGGCAAGAGCGGGGAGATTGGAAGAAATGGTTAGGGAAAAAACAGGGCGCGCAGGGTGTTGGGGCTGTGTATCCTGGATCGGAGATTGTGCAAAAGGATAACCCATAAGTAAATCACGTCCGGATGTCATACAGATGTTAAAAAGGAAGGAAATGGATGGCTGAAGATAGGAACCGACCGAATATCGTTCTGGTGATGGCCGATGACCAGGGTTGGGGGCAAACTGGATATTACGATCACCCCATATTAAAGACGTCCAACCTGGATGAAATGGCAGAAAACGGCCTGCGTTTTGACCGATTTTACGCCGGTGCTCCAAACTGTTCGCCAACGCGTTCGACCGTGATGACCGGACGTTCCAATGACCGAACGGGTGTTTTCGATCACGGGTATGCCTTGCGTCTTCAGGAGAAAACCGTCGTTCAGGCGTTTCAGCAGGCTGGTTATACGACCGGTCATTTTGGCAAGTGGCATTTAAGCGGCTTTCGCGGCCCCGGTGCGCCGATTCTGGCCGAAGATCCGCGGCATCCCGGTCACTTTGGCTTTGATGAATGGCTATCGGTCACCAATTTTTTCGACCGCGATCCATTGATGAGTCGCAAAGGCGTGTTCGAGGAATTTGAGGGGGATTCATCCGATGTGGCTGTAGGAGAGGCCATCCAGTTCATTCAGGCACAAGAGGACGCGGGAAAGCCATCCTTTACCGTGATCTGGTATGGCAGTCCGCACGCACCGTGGATTGCAGGCCCCGAGGACAAGCAGGATTTTGGCCATCTCAGCGATATTGAGCAGAACCATTACGGTGAGCTTGCTGCAATGGACCGCAGCATTGGTACGCTGCGCGGGGCATTGCGGGAGATGGGGATCGCGCAAAATACGCTGGTCTGGTTTTGCAGCGATAATGGCGGTCTGAAGCCATTTGGACCCGCCACCGTCGGAGGGCTCAGAGGTTGGAAAGGAACGATGTTTGAAGGAGGACTGAGGGTTCCGGCCATTATCGAGTGGCCCGATGGCATTCCAAATCCGCGTATCACGTCGTATCCCGCAGCAACGATGGATATGTTCCCAACCCTGATCGACATTTGTGGGATCGACGAATCTGTTTTGATACACCCTCAGGATGGCATCAGCCTCAAGCCCCTATTCGGCGGCGAGATAGGGCCAAGAGAGACCCCCCTGCCTTTCCGGCACACAGGACGTGGCGCTTTGATCGACAATGACTTCAAGATCATACTCGAAGACGTCTATGGCGATGAGGTTCAGCTCTACAATCTGGCAGAAGACGCCAACGAAACGACGAATCTGGCCGAAGACCAGCCAGAAGTTGCCGACAGAATGAAAAAAATCCTGGTTGAATGGAGTCGCACGGTTGATGCCAGCAATGAGGGCAGGGATTACTCGGAAGGGAAGATCACGATTCCAAATCCCCCGCGCCGGGATTGGATCGAGGACACCTCGTATGCACCCTACCTGGAGCAACTCAAAGAGAGGCCCGAATACAAAGATAGAATTCTGCAAGTCCAGCAGGGCCAATGATGCCCGTTCTTTTGCGTCTATTGAAGAAAGTGCCAGGGTCAATTGATTCGGTGTGCTGAACGCTTCAAAAGAGATCTTTTCACCCTTGTTCCAGAGACGGACATACCTTGGTTGGCCTTGACGTTGCCTGCTATAGAACCCACTGACAAATCGGCTTATCGGATCCTTAAAAAGAAGATGACTTTGCCACCTTTTGGCACATCCTTTAAAACACAGGTCCTGGGTCGGGTGTCATATCAACTCCCGATACGCCACATCGCATGATCCTAATCTCCTGCACCAAAAAAAGGCTTACAAGAAATTTTTGTAAGCCTTTTTTTTACAATAAATTATGGTGGGCGATACCGGATTCGAACCAGTGACCTCCTGCTTGTAAGGCAGGCGTTTTTGTAATATTTACAATAACTTACAAATGTGTAACAATAAAAGTAACACTATGAAATGGGGCCCAATGGGGGTCTACAGGTAGCAACAGGTACCGGGACTTCCTTGGCACTCCGGCGTGTCACCGGGCTTCCGAGGTTACGCCCACCCTAACTGCTGGAGGCTGATGGTGTCGTTCCAGATCTTCGTCATGTGACAAATGCGATCGCCGTCGAACTGCATGGCATAGACATAGTCGGCTGCTATGGTGTTTCCTGTCGGCTCACCCGGCCCTCCCGGCCCGGTCTGCGTTCCATGAAATACTGCGAACGCAGCCACGCAATTTCGCTCCTCGTCTAGCGCAAAGAACTTCAGTTCATAGCGGCCATCTGGGATCGGAGTAAGAAGATTCTTCATCCACTCGCAATATCCTTCCAGGGTCTCTATGCCGGAAAGCGCGGCGGCTTGTGCAGAAAACGTCGCCTCCGGAAGGCAGTAGGGGCTACAGTCTTCCCAACCCTTTCCCGTTTCGCATGCGTCAAAAAACGACTTGGCTTGTTCTAGGATTCTACTCATCGGGTGCTCCTTTCGTGTTTGGCCGCTCCGAGTTCATAGCTCGGACGGCACGTGGGATAGTCTCTAAACTTCGTCCTTCAACGGACCAGGACACTGGTGTGAAGTTCGCAACGGCGATCGCGTCGCTGGTGCGGGACCGAAAGCCATATGCCCTGACCCCGGGCTTAGCCGCTTGGGTAGGTCATCTCCGTACGCCTATTTTCTGGGCGGACAAATCGTGTCTATCTTTTCCAGGGTGGCTTTATCGAGCTCGCCGTCGGCGGCCGCCGCATTCTGTTTCGCCTGCTCGGGCGTCTTCATTCCGGGAATAGGGCAGGTGACGGCAGGATTGGCGAGGGTGAACTTGAGCGCGAAATCAACCATGTTTGTCCCGTCAGGTACTAACTCACGCAGCGCCCCGACCTTGTCGAGTTTGGCGAGGAAATCGTCGCGTTGATTTTCTCCTGGATTCCACTTGTCTCGAACCGAGTCTTCAAACCTTGAATCTGCGGTGAATTTATCCGCCAAAAGACCCTGAGCTATTGGTCCTCGCAGTAACACTCCGATATTGTTGTCCAGGCAGTAGGGGAGGATGTCATTCTCAGGCCTCCGGTTAAAGAGCGAGTAGTTGATCTGACACGATGCGCATGCGCCCTCTGAGTCGAGAGCTTTGAGCGAACTTAGGTCGTTAGTGGATATCGCGTAGTGACGGATCTTTCCCTGCTTCTTTAGCAACTCGAAGGCTTCGACAAAGATTTCGGGATTTCCCGGGGTTCCCACGTGACACTGATACAGGTCGATATGGTCTGTATCGAGACGGTAAAGGCTTGCGTGACAGCAGTTGATGATGCTGTATATCGTCTTGAACCCGAGGGGATCTCCCTGGCGGCGCCCCCAGTTGCCAACCTTTGTCGCGATGTAGACCTCAGATCGCTTACTTTTCAGCGCTTTACCTGTGTAGATTTCACTCTGACCCAGGCCGTAGCCATCCGCGGTATCAAACAAATTAACGCCCGCCTCGAGAGCCGCGTTGATGGTGTCGAGAGCCTGCTTTTCTTCGACCGGTCCCCACTGGCCGCCGATGCCCCAGCATCCCATGGAGACGGCGCTCACGTTCCACCCAGTTTTCCCAAGCGTTCTATACTGCATAATATTCCTCCGTGTGTTTTGTATCTTAGCTACAAATAATCATTGCAAATCAGACGGTTCATTATCGGCATTAGCAACGATCTCTTTCAGAGATCATTTCATGAGATCAGCAGAGTCCTCAGCAATCCACTTTTCCCACATCAGCTCATCTGGTTGAATAAATCCACTATTGGCCCGCCGCACGAATTTTTCATCTTCCCCCAATAGGCGCAGTAGTCGACGATCTCCAGTAACTCGCGCTCGAGCTTTGACAGATTCAGAAACCGGCCCAGAATAATTGGCTCTATGTTTGAGCCAAGAATGATTCATCGTTAGAAAAAAAAGATACCGATAGTCCTTTGAAAAATTGGCTGTTCCCGAGTGTACTATAGCATTATGGAAT
The DNA here is from genome assembly GCA_027296045.1 of bacterium. Taxonomy (GTDB): domain Bacteria; phylum Latescibacterota; class UBA2968; order UBA2968; family UBA2968; genus JAPUJS01. Next base: position 5,856 of record JAPUJS010000489.1, read on the forward strand.
ACTGCGACATCTCCGGCTTTAGGATAAACAATGACTTCGTCGGGATGGGGTTGTTTTTTTTCTTCTGGCGTTAAAGATATTGCTTTCATGTGAGAACCTGGAAT
>JAPUJS010000049.1 GCA_027296045.1 bacterium
CGAATTCAATCTGCTCTTCTTCCTCTGCAGCCGCCCCGGCATCACCGCCGCCCGGTGCAGCCACAATTGCCGCCTGGGCAGTCACGCCGAATTTCTCTTCGAGCGCCTTCACCAGTTCGGCCAGTTCCAGCACCGAAAGTTTTTCAATTTCGCCAATAATCGACTCGACAGCCATACTTGTATATCCTCCATCGGACAGATGAGTGAGGGTGAATGATTGCTAATATTTAAGAGGAAGTCCCTTCTTCTTCCTTTTTGGCCCGCACCGCATCCAGGGTGCCAACCAGCTTCTGCAAAACGCCGCCCAGACAAAATACCAGCCCGCTGATCGGGCTTTGAACCGCACCGACCAATTTTGCGAACAACACTTCCCGCGAAGGCAGCTTGGTCAGGGTTTCTAATTGCGCTTCAACATAGACGGTACCTTCAATATAGCCTGCTTTGATTTTCGGCAAACCGTTGGCTTGATCGGCAAACTCGGTCAGCACCCGGGCAGGGGTCACGGCATCCTCTTCGGATGTGACCAGGCCGGTCATCCCGGCAAACATCTCATCCAGGCCCTCGACACCGGCTTCTTTGACGGCCAGAAGGGCCAGGCGGTTTTTGATCACCCGGAAATTCACGGACTCTTCCCGCAGCTTTTTCCGAAGCAACGTCACAGTAGGGACGTCGAGACCAGAGTAATCGGCCAGATAGATCCCTTTGGAGGCCTTCATCACTTCGGCCAATTCGGATACTGCGGCCACTTTCTCTTCCGTGGGCATAAATTTAATACCTCCAAAAACACATCTTGAAAGATGTGCCGAACCTGAATTAAGTCGATAAACTTCCACGATCCAGCCGAATCCCCGGACCCATCGTGCTGGAAATCGTGGCCGATCGCAGATACTGGCCTTTGGCGGCAGAAGGACGCGCACGTATGACTGCATCAAGCACCGTTTGGGCATTTTCAACCAATCGATTTTCTTCAAACGATATTTTGCCAACAGGGGCCTGAATATTGGCCAACCGGTCTACGCGAAATTCCACCCGACCGGCTCTGGCTTCTTCTACAGCCCTGGCAGCATCGGGCGTCACCGTCCCGCTCTTGGGGTTGGGCATCAGCCCTCTCGGCCCCAGAACGCGCCCCAGCCGTCCAACCAGACCCATCATATCGGGGGTCGCAATGGCCACATCAAAATCCGTCCATCCGCTATTCACTTTTTCAACCAAATCTTCTGCCCCGATCACATCGGCCCCGGCCGCTTCGGCCGCAGAAGCCTGTTCGCCTTTGGCAAAAACCACAATCCGCACCGACTTACCCAATCCATGGGGCAATGCGACGGTGCCGCGAACCTGCTGGTCGGCGTGGCGCGGGTCAACGCCAAGCCGCATGCTCACTTCGACCGTCTCGTCGAATTTCCGCAGGGGCATCTTTTTCAAAACTCCCACCGCATCCGAAAGGGTATAGTGGGTGCGCCGGTCGAACAACTCGGCGGCTTGATTGTATTTTTTACTCCGTTTTGCCATGGGCGTCCTCCAAACCTTCCATTACATCGTTTACCGTCAGTCCCATACTCCGGGCCGTCCCGGCAATCATTCGCATGGCCGACTCCACACTGGCTGCATTCAAATCGACCATCTTTATCTCGGCAATTTCCTTGAGCTGATCGCTTGTTACCGACCCCACCTTTTCCCGATTGGACTCGGGCGATCCTTTTGCAAGACCGGCCGCCCGTTTGAGCAGCGTGGATGCCGGCGGACTTTTCAGCTCAAACGAAAAACTTCGATCGGCATAAACGGTAATCACTGCAGGAATTATCAACCCCGCCCGGTCCTGGGTTTGGGCATTGAATGCTTTGCAAAACTCCATAATATTGAGGCCATGCTGGCCCAACGCAGGTCCCACAGGCGGAGTTGGGGTGGCCTTTCCGGCCGGAATCTGGAGTTTAATGGTGGTTAAAATCTTGCGTGCCATATATGTAACCTATCCTCAAAAAACCGATTACTGCGGTTCTGTCGCCACTGCAACCTGCAACACGTCCAGCTCAACCGGGGTGTTTCGGCCAAAGATACTCACCATCACTTTGATTTTTCTTTTTTCGGGATTGAGATCGTCTACCAGACCGATAAAATCGCTAAAAGGACCATCGATCACCTTGACGCGATCGCCGATCTGATAGGGAATCTCCTCCGCTACTTCCACCGGGCGTTGTTCAATCTGGCCCAAAATACGCTGCACTTCTTCTTCTTTGAGCGGCTGGGGGCGCCGTCCGGGTCCCACAAAACTGGTCACACCGGGCACATTGGTGATAAAATGGAGCGTTTCTTTGTCCATCTCCATCTCGATCAATAAATAACTGGGCAGAAATTTTTTAAGCGAGGTGGTCTTCCGACCGTCCTTCATTTCCACTACCTCTTCGGTCGGCACAACCACTTGCCCAATTTTGTCGGCCACCTCAGACCCCTTTTGGGCATGCTCAATATAGGTGCATACCTTGTTTTCGTGACCGGAATACGTATGAATCACGTACCACTTCATAGCCACCTCAAATCAAGACCAGATCCATAATGCCAGCCAGGATATAGTCCACAATGAAAATAAACAGCGCCAGCACCAGGGTCACGCCCAGAACAATACGCGTAGACGAGGAAAGTTCCTCCCGGGTGGGCCAGGTGACCTTCCCCATCTCCCCTTGCACATCACTTAAAAATCGAGAAATTTTCCCGAACATAAGCCTATAACCTAAAGAAATGCGCCTCACAACCGTATAAAAACCGCCCTAAAGAAAAGAGCAGACGATAAGGCGCACTCTCCAGAAAAATTCAAAATAATAATGACGGACAGAAAATGGCAGGCCAGGAAGGAATCGAACCCTCAACCGCCGGTTTTGGAGACCGGTGCTCTCCCAGTTGAGCTACTGGCCTATCCTAATCTTCCAAACAAACACATTGATTTTTAATAAAATGGAGCCCACGACCGGGCTTGAACCGGTGACCTCTTCCTTACCAAGGAAGTGCTCTACCACTGAGCTACATGGGCATCCGATCTGCCAGATAGCTGGAGCGGGAAACGGGACTCGAACCCGCGACATTCAGCTTGGAAGGCTGACGCTCTAGCCAACTGAGCTATTCCCGCATAAACCAATAAAAAACAACCCTTTTTGAAAAAGGGAACGACGGAAAAAAAGGTGAGACTTTCGAGACTTAGTAATATATGAAAAACAGAAATTTAAGTCAAGAAATTTTTATAAGTTCCCCTAAAACCTGAGCTTATTATTTATCAGAAGCACAGAACCCTTCCGGTGAAGAGGGGGAAATGGTGGGGGGTGGCGGATTCGAACCACCGAAGGCATAACCAGCAGGTTTACAGCCTGCCCCATTTGACCGCTTTGGTAACCCCCCGCAAACTTCCCTAAAAATGTCAGATAAAAATATAGGAAACCCGGATAAAGTCAAGAAAAAATACACTTAGCGCCCCTTTTGGATTTTAAAACAAACACACCGATTTGCCAATTGACAAACTGCAACGGCTTTGGTATTTTTCGCCCCGTAAAACAGAACCGCCCGCCCATCGGGCAGCCCCCAAGCCTCTTAAGGAAGGAGCTTTTACACCATGAATGAACCCATTCAACACTATGCCCGAATCGGAATTGTCCACTTTATGGCCTATAAGGCCTGTATGGGGGGCGACGGGCCTATTTTGGAAACCCTGGAAAAAATCGCACTGGACCCCTACTTCCAGCTTGTTGAAGTCACCCAAATACACGATGCAGAAACCCGTGCCCAGGCCCGGGCGCTTCTGACTGCTGCTCATATGGATATTGCCTTTGGCGCCCAGCCCATCTTGCTGGGAGGTCAATGGAACGTCAACTCGCCCGATGCGGACCACCGAAAACAGGCCATCGATGCCGTCAAAGGGGGTATCGATCAAGCAGAAGACCTGGGCGCTCCGGGCTGTGCCCTGCTTTCGGGTGCCGACCCCGGTCCCGAAGGCCGGGAACAGGGCGTGGATTTATTGGTCGATTCTCTCAACCAGCTTTGTAAGTTTGCCGGTGAAAAAGGCATGAGCATTGTCCTTGAAACCTTCGACCGCCTGCTATTTGGCAAAAATTGCCTCATCGGCCCCAATGCCCTGGCCGTCGAGGTCTCCAGCCGGGTCCGCCACCAATATCCCAACTTTGGCCTGATGCTCGACCTGAGCCACCTGCCCCTGCAGGGCGAAACTTCCGACTATGCCCTCGGCCTTGCTCGAGACCACCTGGTTCACATCCACATTGGAAATTGTGTGATGAGCAACCCCGATCACCCTGCCTATGGAGACAATCACCCTCGCTTTGGCTGTGAAGACGGTGAAAACGACGTCCCGGAAACCGTAGGATTCCTGCGCAAACTCCTGGACATCGGCTATCTGGACCCCGAAAAACGCCCCATCGTCAGCTTCGAAGTCGCCCCAATGGAAGGCGAATCTTCTGAAATCATCATTGCAAATGCCAAACGCACGCTTGACGAGGCCTGGGCGCAAGTCTAAAAAAATCCTTAACATTTAAAAAGCCGGTGTCCCCCATAATTTATGGGGCTCCGGCTTTTTTCGCTTCCCTCAAAGGGGATCCCCTCATGATTCGGGACAAACGCAGGCTTCAACTGTATGCCTCTGCCGCCCTTTCATTTCTCATCTTCTGCCTGGGCCTCCTCTGGTCCTGGTATGCCATTGGCCTGCTCCGGGAAACAGCAGAGCGCCAGATGGCCGAAGACAATGAAATTATCGGTGACAACCTCCGCATCATCATCAACCAGGTCACCCAGAAATACGCCGACCAGGAAATCGTACTTTCGGAGATTCAAAATGTATTGGAGGCTCTGAAATCCAAAAAATGGTTTGCCTGCGTACTCGATCAAGAGGGATTTGTACTTGCCGCTCCCCAGCGGGAAATGGTCAACAGCCAGGCCCCTTTAAAAACCTATGAACCCACGGCGCTGCTCGGCACGCAATCCCCCCCGGTGGATGCTCTTTCCAAAGTCTCAGAAACCGGCCGCGCCGGTGTCTACAAGACCGAATCCGATATCATTGCCATCCACTGGCTGCCCAATCTGATGACCTACCTCTGTGTGCACCAGTCGCAGCAGCCGATGAATGAAAAAATCGGCCAGCTCCGGCGCGTCCTGATTCAAATCACCATTGGGTTTATGCTCGTTGTCGGCATGGGCTCCTGGTTTTTTGTCGGCTGGCTGGTCGACCGCTACGAAAGCCACCTCAGCCTCTCCGAATATCGAAACCGCACCCTGGTTCAAAACAGCGCACCCATTCTTGTTGTAGCCCCCAGTGGCCAGATCCTCCATGTAAACCCCGAAGCCAGAACCCTCTTTGGCATCCCCTCGGATCAAACTGACCTGAACCTCCAGGACCTCTGGCTTGCCGACCACACAGACCGGTTGGACCAGATCTTCCACATGGATATAGACCAGTCGTTGGAAATGAACGATCTGGACATGGTCAACCTGGACGGCCAGCAAATTCCCATCGATCTTCGCGCATGCGCCATTGACTATGAAAACCAGGTTGCTGTCTACTTTCTCGTCCGGGATATTACGGAAAGCCGCCGCGCCCAGGAAGAAATCCTGGAGGCAAACCGCAAGCTGCAAGAGCTCGATCAGCTCAAAACAGACTTCATCAACAACGTCTCCCACGAATTGCGTACTCCCATTTCTACCATCCAATTTGCCGAAGCCTCCCTCAAAAATATCCTCAAAGACACGGCAGACGAAAACATTCCCAAACTCCTTAGATTTATTCGGGATGACGGCAAGCGCCTTCGGGCCCTGATTGAGCAACTCCTCCAATTTTCTCGCCTGGATGCCGGCCAGCTCAAATTGAACATCCAGCTCACCGATCTATCCCTTCTCCTTGCCCAGGTCCAGACAGAAGTGGCCCTGCTTGTCCAGCAGAAAAACCAGACCCTGACCGTTTCACCTGCCCAATCCTCCTTTGCCCTGGAAGGCGACTCCGAGCAATTGCATCGCGTTTTGGTCAACATCGTGAACAACGCCCTTAAATACACCCCCAAAGGCGGCAAGATTCAGATTGGCCTTTCCCAGACCAACGGTCAACTTACCATCCAGGTAAGCGATACAGGCATCGGCATCCCATCCAAAGACCTATCTCATATTTTTGATAAATTTTATCGGTCCAACCAGAATGCCGTGCTCAATGAGCAGGGCACAGGACTGGGATTGACCATTGTCAAAGGCATTGTGGAGGCCCACGGCGGCCAGATTCAGGTCCAAAGCGAAGAAGGTTCCGGCACCACCTTTGTCATTCACCTGCCCCAAAAACAGGCTACGTAGTCATCCATCCCACCTATTTTTCATAACTTATCACCGTTTTACGCCTTAAGAAAAATGGCAATTCGCCGATAAATGACTACAGGAAACCCGACCTGTATCCATTTTTGACCGGACCTATGAAAACCCGACTCAAATTCTGCCTGCTGCCAATCCTCCTCCTGCTTTGTTGCGCACGCCCCTACCAGGGCTCTACTCCATTCAGAAATACAGGCATGCAGGATATCCCCACCTTTCACGTCCCCGACCCGGGAAAGCTGGAAAGCCTGGCCTATACCCATTTCGGGCAAAAAGACTATGTACGCGCACTGCGCTATGCCTATCAGGCCTTTCACATCGATCCGGCAGATCCGCGTCTGCTGCTTTTAATGGGCTTAATTTATGAGCAGGGCTTCAACCGCCCGGACCTTGCCCTTCAAGAATATAGCCGGTTATTCAGCCTGATTGGTCCCAAACGGCTCGAAAAGCGCATGGGCCCCCGGATGCAATATTTGCTCCGAAAAGCGCAGGTGCGTGCAGCCAATCTCGCCCTGCAACCGGATCAACCCCCTCCGTTAAAAGGTCAAAAACTCGCCGTGTTTCCGTTTCAAATTCAAGGCCCAACACAACCCGCCCTTGCCCAGGGAATGCTGGATTTGCTCTTGTACAACCTACACAACCTGTTGGGTTACCCCGACCCATTCCAACTCCAGGTGCTCACCCATATGTATCTCCAGGCCTTCCCGTGGGGCACCCCATCGGAATATGCTGCCTGGGCCGGTGCCGACCAGACATTAACCGGACACCTGATTGACCTGGGAGACCACCGGATCCAGATCACACTTCAGTTGTTGGATGCAACCGGGCAAACCGTCTACACGTCCACCCCGGTTGCCGGAAATTGGGGGGATCTTACGGAACTGAGCTCCGACCTATTCAGAGAGGCCGCCAAAGGGCTGGAAGTGTCTTTGCCAACCCCCGTTCCGAACGACGTCATCGCGCCAATTACACTGATGGCCTATGTGCAAGGCCGCAACGCCTACCTGGAGGGCAATCTGACACAGGCCCGCCAGTTTTTAAACGACGCCCTGGCCATGCAACCCGATGCAGACCTGATTGCGCAAACCCTGGCCTGGGTCGAAAACGACCTCAACAATACAAACCACCCGCAACTTCTGGTCGACATCTACTGGGAATTAGAAACACTCCCGGACCCGGAAAGAGCCCTGTCTCGCCGGCTCCAAAATACCCATCGCTTGATCGTCCCTTCCGAAGGGGAAATCACCGGCCAGGAAACCCACGACCCCTTTAAACCACCCCGTCCGGAAACCGCGCCATGATCCTCCTGTGTATCCTCATCTTTGCCTTGTCCGGCACCCCTGCCCGGGCAGCCGACCCATTTCGCACCGACCTGGGTGGATTTGTACACCAAATTGAATTTCGCCCCGATAGCGTCCGTGTCACCAGAATCCGCCAGTGGGTTTCCCCCGTCCAAATACACATCCCCCTTGCAGGCGGGCAACTAGACCTTCACTCCGGGGCAATGTATCTGGAGCAGACCGACACCCTAAAAAGCGAAGCCTGGGGGGCCCTCAATACCCGGCTCCGAGGGACCTGGTCTTTGAGCCGACGTGCCCTGTTGACCCTCCATGCCGCTTTCCCCACAGGCAAACGATCCTTGGATGCCGAAGACGCCAACCTGGTTCGCACCCTTGCACGAAACGACCTCAATTTCCCCGTCAAAACCTTCGGCGAAGGCCTGGACATCGGAGGCGCTCTGAGCCTGGCAAACCAGGTCGGCCATACGGGTTGGAGCCTGGGTGTCGGCTATTTGCGCAAAGGTGCCTACGACCCTGTAGACGGCGTTACGGGGTATAAACCCGGCGATGCCTTTAGCGTGTCGGCCGGCATCGATCGCACCTATAAACACTGGGTCTACCGCCTCAGTGCCCTTGGCACCTTCTATTTCACCGACCGACAAAACAGCCAGGTAGTCTTCCGGCAGGGAAAACAGATCCTCTTTCAGATGGGCCTGCTCTATGAAGGCCAGAGGCTTCAATTGAACTTCCAGGTCACCGAACTTCTACGCTTGAAAAACCAGGAATTGATTCCCCCCGAAGGTCTCTTTCTTTTTGAAACCCGAGACAGCAATGGCAACGACTTGCGCGGCTCCCTGGAAATCAGCTGGACCCCCTATCTGCCCCTGACATTGTTCGGGTCTGGCCATTTCAAATATCTAACGGCAAACGCCCACCCATCCACCAGCCCCCTCTATCAGGGAGATGCCCATCTCTGGCAAACCGGTGGAGGGATCAAAATCCATTTAGGACCCAGGTATCGTCTCTTGCTCAAAACAACCCGGATGAAAGGCAAAATCCTGGACGACACCATCGACCTTTCCGCCTTTCAATTTCAAGGGGGACTGTCGAGACAGTTTTAAAAAAGGCGCATCCGACGCACCCACAACAGAGCCCCTGCTTCATCAGCAGGGGCTCTGTTGGTTAAGAAATACGATTTGAACCCTCACTCAAATCGGGTGGTTTTTTCTGTTTGGCCGCCCGAATCATCGCCCCAAATACCCTGGCAAAAACCACCGACATAAAAAACCCATAGACCGAAACCAGCAGCAACCCGACAATCGGCAAGTTGCTAAGGATCAGATTGCCCATCAGCAGCAATCCAAAAAATCCCAGGCAGGCCTGAATATAATTTCCATTCACGATTTCCTTTAAATCCTGCCAGATAGCCCCGGGATCGAACGCCGCCCATACACTGCGCTCGGCAGCAAACCGGGCAAATACAATGGGGAAAAAACCGTACAACATCACCGAAATCAGCATCAATAACATAAAAACACCCGCCAACTGCTCGGGATTTTCTCCGGACGGCACCAGTCCCAAAACAGAGAGGACGGCCATAAATCCGATTCCTGCAAAAAAACAATATCCCACCACAATCAAACCGAGCCAGCCGCCTGCTAAGGCATAGGCTTTCCAATCTTGCCATTGGGGCAAAAAGGCAAGCTCAAAGCCATTGAGCGCATCCACAAAAACCCGAAACAAGTAACCCCAGGAAATGACCAGAAAAAACAGCCCCAGCCCCATTAGACCCACCCCAACCGGAAGCGAGATCTGCCCATTTATCGTCAGGACAAATGCCAGCAGGGGCAACATGGTAAACACCCCCCCCACTATCATTTTGCGCCACCAATTGAAATCCTGGAGGGGTTCTCGAAGTGCTTTCAGTAAAAAGAGGCCAAACATAAAATAGGGTCACACTCGCCTAAATTCGATCCAGGGCCTGAGAAAGATCGCCGATCAAATCCTCGGCATCTTCGATCCCGACAGCATAGCGAATCAATTCGTCCTTGATGCCGATCTCCAACCGGTCTTCCCGCGACAACTCATAATACGAAATCGATGCCGGATGGGACACAATGCTTTCCACCCCCCCCAGACTGGCCCCAATCACCGGGATCTGAAGGCCATCCAAAAATCGCATCGTCCCCTCCAGATCCGTATCCAGATCGAAACTGACCACCCCACCAAATCCGCGCATTTGCGTTTTGGCAATCCTGTGGTGGGGATGACTCTCCAGGCCCGGATAATAGACGCGCCGAACCCGGGGGTGGGCTTCTAGAAACTGGGCCATTGCAAACGTAATTTCGTTTTGTCGGGCCATGCGCAATGGAAATGTCTTCAGGCCCCGAATGAGCAAATAGGCACAGTGAGGATCCACCACCCCGCCCAAAATCCCCCGGTAGTCCTTGATGGCCCCCACAATCGGTGCAGCGCCCAAAACCGCGCCTGCAATCAGATCGTTGTGCCCCCCCAAATATTTCGTGCAACTCTGGATCACCAGATCCACGCCAAATTCCAATGGGCGCTGATTAAAGGGCGTCGCAAACGTGCTATCAATAATCACCTTGACCCGATGTGCTCTGGCAATCTCCACCACCCGTTCCAAATCCATCACATTGAGGTGTGGATTGGTTGGCGATTCTGAAATCAACACCCGCGTCTTTTCGCCAATAGCCCCTTCCAGGGCCTCGTAGTCACCGGCGGGCACAAAAGTCGTCTCAATCCCGAACTTTCGCAACACCATTTTACAGAACTGGGTAGTCTTGCGGTAACAATCATCCATAATCACTGCATGCTGCCCTGTCGACAACATCGCAAACAGGGTCGTAGTCACGGCACTCATGCCCGAAGCAAATAAAAGGGCGGCCTCGGCCCCTTCCAATTCGGCAAGCTTTTGCTCTGCGACATGCTGGGTCGGATTGCCATATCGACCATAATCGATCCGGACCTCTTCTCCCGTCACAAAGCGATGGACCGCATCGCTGTCTTCAAACACATAGGTCGAAGTCTGGGCAATCGGGACCGTCAGCGAATTTCCCCAGTACGCACCCGTTTCTCCCGCATGCACCGCCTGCGTATTGCTGCACACTTCTTTCTGCCCATTTTTTTTCATAAAATACTACCGCCTCCACAAAAAAAAACCCGGGCTAAAAAGCTCGGGCCTCTCCAACAGCTGCTTTTTAGCAACTTGTTTAAAGTGGCTGCAATATGCTTCAAATCACCACTAGTCAGCGTATGTATTTAAGAATGTAAATAAAAAGAAGGCGGCTGTCAACTACCCTTATTTTCGATAGCCTCAAAAATGGCGGCCTTCACGGCATCCAGATCAGGCGGCAGGCTTACCGGACGATTGTTGTGTTTTGGATGTACGCCAAATGCTTGCAACTGGTCCTGGTGATAATGGACCTTGAACTCCGTAAACTTCAACCCATGTGCGGTTGAAATCACAATCACTCGATCCGACTTCTGGATCACCCCTCGTTTCAGCAGTTTTAACAAAGCGGCAAAAGCAACCCCGGTATGCGGGCAGCAAAACAACCCTGTCCGATCGGCAAGGGCTGCGGCCTCGGCCAGCTCCTGTTCCGTAGCGTGTTCCACCACACCGTTGAACACCCGAAGGATCTGGATGGCTTTCTCAAAACTGATCGGATCGCCAATCTGAATCGCACTGGCCAGCGTCGGTTGGGCTTCTTGGGCCTCAAAAGCATCGAAGTTTTTCAAAAAACTTTGATAAAGTGGATCGGCATTGGCACTTTGCGCAACGGCAATTCTGGGCAGCCTCTCAATAATCCCCATCTGCTGCAACTCCAAAAACCCCTTTCCCAGCGCACTCACATTTCCCAGGTTTCCCCCCGGAATCACAATCCAATCGGGGATTTCCCAGTCAAACTGTTGCAACAATTCCACACTAATTGTCTTTTGCCCTTCCACCCGAAGCGAATTCATGGAATTGGCCAAATAGATATTTTCTTCTGTACAAACCGACTGAACCAGCTTCATACACCCGTCAAAATCAGTATCCAGGCTCAACACCAGAGCCCCATTTGCTAGGGGCTGCAACAACTGGGCTTCCGAAATCTTATTGGCTGGCAAAAACACCACCGCCTGCATCCCTGCCGAAGCGCAATAGGCCGCCAGGGCCGCAGACGTATCTCCAGTGGAAGCACAGGCGACGGCGGGAATATTCTTCCCTTCTGCAACCATCTGATTCACTATCGATACCAGCACGGTCATTCCCAGATCTTTAAACGAACCCGTATGGCTATTGCCGCACTGCTTCACCCACAGATCGTCCACACCGATCTGGGAGCCCAGTCGTTCGGCCCAAAACAGATTGCTGCCCCCCTCAAACATCGAAACCACATTGTCCTCGTCCACAACCGGGCATACCATTTCCTTTTTTCCCCACACAGAACTTCCATACGGCCATTCGGTGTGCATATACCGGCTGTCGAACAAAGCCTTCCACGCTTCAGGCGGCTTTGTCTTCAAGGCATCCATATCGTGCGCCACTTCCAACAGCCCGCCGCAGGTGGGACAGACATAAATCACATCCGTGAGGGCATAGCGGCCCTCACAACCTCGAAAACATTGAAACCAGGCATGGTATGGCATACATCTCTCGCTCGAATAAGGTGGGAATATTGCCCAAGAATAGCAATCTTCTCCATCGCGGTCAAACAAAAAATCCGGGCCAGAAAGCCGGACCTCAAATTTTCTCCAGCACACGCACTTCAACCCATCCTCCAATCCCGTTGCCCAGCCGCACCAAAACCCACCCGCCTTCTCCACGCTCCATGCTAACCTTGGTCCCTTCATGGAGCGTAAACACCTGAAGGAAATCTGTGCCAGGGCCACTCCGTCCCACGACCTCTTCGGCCAGCACAATGGCTTCTTCAACGTGCTGATCCTGGACCTTGAGCGCCAGAACCCCCGCCGCCCCCAATCCCACCACACCAATCAGAATGAACGCGCCAACCCATCCTACTTTCCGGTCGGGTCTGAAAATCCAGCCAATCGCAACTGCCGCCAACAGAAAAACACACAGACTGCATACAATGGCAACCGCATCGGCACTGAGCATCCGGTAAATGCCGGTTAAAAAGCGAGTCGCCACATTGGCCTCGACCGCTTCTTCCTGATCGACCTTAAGCGCATTGACAAATCGGAGATTGGCCTGTATGTCTTCATCTCCCGGCGCAACTTTCAACGCCCGTTCATACGCCAGAACAGCCCTCCCGATCTGTCCCGTCTTATAGTATGCGTTGCCCAGATTATAATAGGCTTCTGCGTTACGAATCCCCCCGGCAAGTGCATCTTCATAGCGGGCGGTCGCAACATCATACCGGCCCTTTCGATAGAGCGCATTGGCCTCATTATACAGATGAGCCGCCCCTTTGGAGGCCAGACTTGAACCGACCATCAGAACCAGCGACAAAAGCCATAAAACCCAAAATCGCATCCCGGCTCCTATTTAAATCTGCCGACCCAGTTCCTCGATCAAACGTTCTGCCCTGGCAAAAAGCGCCTTCATGCCTTCTGCCGAAACCTCGGTCGAAGCAAATCGGGCAAGATCACACGTCTGAAACACCGCCCGAACCTCGGCGATCGCGCCTTCGGAAACCCCGGCTTCCACAAGCAGGTTTTCCGCGGAATCCGCCGTGAACCCGGCAGCCTGCTGGTTGAGACGATCGGCCAAAAAAACGGTAAGAGACCGGTACACCTCGGCGTGAAAAGCCCCCTGTTCCCCCGCCTTCATCAACCGCTCCGCCTCACCCAAACGGCGACGTGCCTCAGACCGGGAACGGCGTCTGCGGGCATAGGCCACATCGCCCTCCAGGCGCACCCGGTGCCGGTTGTAAAACAACGCCCCAAAAAATCCAAGCACCGGAATCACCTGCATGCCCCAGAACCAGGTCTCTTGATACAGCATCTGTCCTTGATCGACCAATTCGGTCTGGTCGGGCTTGATATAACGAATATCCTCTCCCAACAACCGCACCTCTCCCCTTCCCCGAGGCATGGGCACAGACTGAGTTGCCTGCACCCCCGGCTGAACCGTCAGCGCGATGGGCTGAGAAATTGCGGTCCGGTAACGCTCTCCGATCGGATCAAAATAAGCCAGCTGAAAGGGCGGGATCTGGACAGACCCCGCCCTTTCTGGAATCACCACATATTCGAAAACTTTGTGCCCCCCCAGCTTTCCGGCCTCTTTCCGAGTTTCCACGGATGTCTTGGGATCATAAAATTTCAAATACGACGCCTTCGGCCGAATCGGCTCATTCACCCCGTTCAGATTTCCCGTCCCCGATACGGTCACCTTCACTGCAATCGGATCCCCGGCCTTCACCGTCGTCGGTATTGCTTCTGCAGAAACCTGGAACTGTCCGACAGCCCCGCCAAAGCCCTGGGGTGCACCGAGGGGGAGTGACTTCACATCCAACTCCAATGCCCCTGCCCGCACCGTGACTTGCTGGTTGTGAAACGAATCAAAACCAAAATCAAAAAGGCTTCTCGTCCGGCCACGCCGGGGGATTTCACAAATCACTTCCAATTGTTCCAAACTCTGCTTTCCCGACGTCGTAGGGAAAAGGGCCACACGCTTCAAAAGCGCGGCATTAAACACCCGACCCTCCACATTTTCTCGTTTCAAATCCAGCCGCTGGGCTTCAAAAATCGATTCCACCCAAAATCCGGTAAACGTCGGCACCTGACCGTAGTGCACGTTGTTTAAATTATAACGCGTAAAAATCTTGTAGGACACCGTCACCTGCTCGCCCACATAGACCGACTGCTTATCCGGAATGGCTTCGACAAAGAGATTTTCCTCAAGCTGGCGCAACTCAGATGGATTGAAATGTTGCTGCGCAGAAGGCGTAGGCCTTGTCCGGGACTTGCCCGAGGCCTTTGTCACTTCGATACGGATCGGCGAAGAATCATAGCGATTCCCCCGATATGTCACCCGTGCAGGCCCAATGACAAAAGACCCTTCCCGCGTTGTCTTCAAGGAAAAAATATACGACACCGTCTTGGTTCTCGTCATCGCCCCGTTGATGATCTGAATGGAGGTGGAAGAAGAAGAGGTGCGCCCGATCATTTCCACACCGCCTGGAAGAGGCACATCGGGCACGGGTGCATCTCGCAATCCTTCAGAAGAGATGGAAACGGTTAATTGCACCACATCACCCACTTCAACGCGCGTTTGATCAACGGACGCTTGCAAAGTCAGATCTTCTGCCCCGACGGGAGCAGAAAACAGGCAGAAAGCCACAAAAAAACAGGCCCAATATGTCATCCGCTTTGCCATACTACCAAGCCTCCTGTCACCCCTACCATTCGTTACCAAGATACCGCTTCCCCAGAAGTCGAACACGGCGCCTCTTTTGCGCCTCGGCCTCCCGATCCTTCATCGCATCCAAAATACGTTCGGCCTCTTCCTGAGAAAGCTGTCCGGGTTGTGGTGGAGGTTGCTGTCCTTCTTGACCTTGCTGGTTCTGCTGATCTTGCTGTTGATCTTGCTGGTCCTGCTGGTCCTGCTGGTCCTGCTGGTCCTGCTGGTCCTGCTGGTCCTGCTGGTCCTGATCCTGATCCTGATCCTGATCCTGATCCTGTTGATCCTGATCCTGCTGTTCTTCCAATTTTTCCAGTGCCAACTCCAGATTGATCTTGCTATCCAGATCATCCGAATTCAGCTCCAATGATTTTTTGTAAGCCCCAACGGCTTCCGCAAACTGCTGCTGACGGTAATAGGTATTCCCCAGGTTATAAAATGTCTGAGCAGCCAGTGCCGGAGACTCCGTTTCCAAGAGGCGTCCATATTCCTGCAGTGCATTTTGATAATCCTCTTGTTTATAGAGAGTCGTCCCCGTATTAAAATACAACTCAGGCCGATTCTGAGCCTCCACCTGGGCCTCCCGATAACGCTTCAGCGCCTCGTCATATTCCCCCTTTTGGAACAAATCATTCCCTTCCTGATTTTTCTTAGCAACCGGGTCCAGAAACGTGAATCCCATCAGGGGTATTACAAGTAAGATCATCCAATAACGCTTCATGGTTTCACCCAATTAATGAAATCGTCCCTGCCATTCCTCACGCCCTCGGCGCCTATCGGAAAGCAATGCCTCGCCCAGAAAACACATCATGGCAACTGCAAGCGGCCACTGGTAGCGATGTTTATATTGCGTATACTTCCTGGACCCCAGATCCCGTTTTTCCATCGCTTGAATTTCCGCATAAATCTGGTCCAGCCCAACCTGCCTACTTCCTGCCCGCAAATACACCCCGTCTGTCAGATGTGCAATCTGCTCCAGCGTCCCCTCATCCAGACGGGTCTTCACAATTTGTCCATTCCGATCCTTGAGATAATCCACCCGATCCCCTGCGCGTATCGGGATGAGTTCTCCATCGGGAGTCCCGACCCCGATCACAAAAATACGCACCCCCGCTTCGGCCGCCTCTTCGGCTGCCTCCAACGGGTCGTCCATGTGGTTTTCCCCATCGGTAATCAAAATCATCGCCTTATACTTCTGGTCGTCCGACCCGAATGTCCGAACACCCGTTCGAATCGCCTCGGCTACAGCCGTTCCCTGCACGGAGATAATCTCGGTGTCCACCCCGTTCAAAAACAGCTTGGCAGCCCCGTAGTCCAGCGTCAACGGACAGAGCACAAAACTCCGCCCGGCAAAAGCCACCAGCCCGACCCGATCTCCTTCCAGCCGATCGATTAAATCGCCAATCTCATACCGCGCTCGGGTCAACCGGTTGGGACGAATATCTTCTGCCAGCATCGAAAGTGAGGTATCCAGGGCAATCACAATGTCCACCCCGCGGCGGTGGACCAGTTCCAACCTCGTACCAAACTGGGGCTGCACCAGGGCCAGGGTCAAAAATACAAACCCGCTAACCATCATAATCCCCTTGATCCCCTGCCGAACCCTGCTGGTTGCCGAAGTAAGCTTTGCCATCATCGCCTCGGTCCCGAAAGCGCCCAACGCCCGGCGCTTTTTCCGAAACGCCCAGACATAAAACAAAATCCCGAGGGGCAACAATACGAACAGCCAGAAAGCCTGTGGGTCGCTAAAACGCACTAGGGCAACCTCCGAAACCGCGTATTGCCCAGCAGGGTTTCCACGCCAAGCAACACCAATCCTGGCCAGAGCAAATAGGCGAATAAGTCTTTGTATTCTACATATTCTCTCATTTTTACTTCGGTTTTTTCCATATCGCTGATAGCCTGATAAATCTCTTCCAGCTTTTTTTCGCTGGTTGCCCGAAAATATTGTCCCCCGGTTTCAGCGGCCACCTGTTTCAGCGTCTCTTCGTCGATCTCGACTTTCACAGGCACATACCGCTTTCCAAAAATCCCCCCGTCCACCTCCTGCATAATCGTGCCTTCACTGCCCGCCCCGATGGTATAAATCCGCACGCCCACCGCCTGAGCCGCTTTGGCGGCAGTGGCCGGATCCACTTCGCCCCGATTGTTTTTCCCATCGGTCAAAAGGATAATCACTTTGCTTTTTGCTTCCGTCCTTCGCAGCCGATTGACCGCCGTGACAATCCCCGTTCCGATGGCCGTTCCATCCCAATCTTCCTGGGCGATGTCCACCGCCTCCAGAAAACCCAAGAACACCCCATAATCCAGCGTGAGCGGACACTGCGTATAGCTTTCCCCTGCAAAAATCACCAGCCCCAGTCGGTCGTTTGTCCGCCCTTTGACAAACTCCGCCACCACCTCTTTACACACCTCAAGCCGTGTCTTGCGCTGATTGTCCAAATCCTTGGCTTCCATACTGGACGAAACGTCGATGGCCAGCACAATATCAATCCCCTGGCTCAAGATCTCTCGCCTCTCCCGACCGGATTGCGGTCTGGCCATTGCCAGGACCAGCAATGCCAGGGCCAGGCAGCGAAACACAATCAAACAATGTCGAAGCCGGAGGGAAAAAGAAGGCCCGATCTTTTTGAACACGCCGATGTCAGAAAATCGGATCCGCCCCTGCTTCTGGCGCTCCCGGTGGACATATCGATAGATCAGCACAGGAACGGTCAAAAGCAGAAACAGCCATTCGGGATTTTGGAAAATTCTCATGGCATTTTCTCGGTCTCAGAAATAGCAGGAGGACGGTCCAGTGCCAAAACCAATTGCCGAACCCGGGGCAACGCATCTTTCGCCGATCCAAGATCGGGAGTGAATTTGGCAAATTTGACCAGATCTGCTTCGGAGAGAAATGCTTCGGTCTCTTGAATCACAGCCAGCTTTACAGCAGCCTGTTTCAGATCTTGGGCAATCTCAAACGTCGTGTGCTCCATGGCCTCCACACCGACCTTTTCTTCCAGGAATCGGCGAAAGGTCTCTGAAATCAAAGTATAATACCGTCTGTAATTTTCCTGTTCCAACAACCCGAGCTGGCCAATCCGATCCAATTCTTTGACCCAATTCACCGGCCGAGGCGGGGGCTCTTCTTTCGGCCTCCGCCTTCGACGGATGAAATACCAGATGCCTCCAGCGACCATCAAAACAATCCCACCCAAAACAACCCAAGCCCAGATCGGAATCCGGGCCTGAATTTCAACCGGGGGTTTGACATCCTGAATATCCGACACCCCTTCTGGTTTCACGCTCTGTACGGTTATGGGAATTGGATGCGAACGGATGGTATTCGAATCTCCATTGGCCAGGACGTATTGCAGCGTCAAAGCAGGTATTTCCAGATCACCGGTTTCAAACACGGTTAAAATCAAATCCCGGATCTCTTCAATCCGACCGCCTTCCAATTCATGAACCGCTGGCGGTCGGGCTTCACGCACCTCAAACCGTCCAGGAAATGCTTGATCCGAAACAATCTCCGTCCGGTCGTTTGCCCCTTTTCGAATCCGGATCCTGAAAATCAACAGGTCGCCAACCGTCAGCGTATCTCGATTCACACCGGTCTCAAACGTCACGTCGGCGAAAACAGGATGCACCCAGAAACCGGAACAAAGCAGAAGCGAAATCCACCTTCGAATCATGACCCTCCCTCGGAAGAATCCGCCGCGCGTTTCAGATTCAGCTTCAAACCCCGTGGCACTTCCCGAGCCACCTCCACGACCTGCGGGCGTCCGTTACCAACCGCAAAGAGTCGCTCCCCCCTTCTGCCCAGCCGCACCTCACGGACCAACGTTCCCTGCTTCAAGAGTTGCACCGTCATAACAGGTCGGTCCAGACCGAAGCGGGCGGGCTCTGCCAACGACTCGGCCACATAATCCTGTGCAGGCAATTGATCCACCAGGTGGATCCAATCCCGCACATCCACTGGATGGACCGTGTGGCCTTCCGGCATTTGAACGGTCCAGTCTGTCTCGGACGTTTTCACGCAAACCACCTGGCTGTCTGGAAATATCTGGCGGATCTCGTCAATTTCGGAGGCATCAAAACCAAAAATAAGTTTCTCCCGCAAATCCGAAGAGGTCACACTCAGATCTTCAATTAAAAAACGCTCCACCACAAACACGTGTGGCCAACCCTCAAATTTGCCATATCGGCTGTCCGTGTTATCCCCTGGCGGCACACCTCCAAACCGCACGGTTTTGGCCACCCCTTCTTTGCCCTCATACACCGTGATCTGAAGGTGGGGCTTGTCCAGACCAAATTTCCCCAATTCCTGTCCGTTCTCCGTCGCAAAACCCTCCGCACGGCCGGCACGCAACTGCTCCAGAAACCGCTGAATCGCGGCATTGTCACCCCGATCCTGCACTGGTTCTTCCAGATGCCACTGGAGGCCCTGTTTGGAGGCGACAATCTTTCGACCCGCGAGGTGCACCTCCAGTTTCTCTACCAGATCCATATCAAATGGAACGACACGCTTATCCCGAAAGTTCAACAGTGGGGCTTCGAACTGATGTCGCCTCCACCGCTGGGTCAGAACCACCCGTTGCTGATTGCCCCAGCTCAAATAAGCCGCCCGCCCGTCTGGATTGTCATTTCCAAAAAACAGAACCACCGGTTCTTCCCCATCTCCTTCAAACCGAACAGTTACTCGGGGAGGGTCCAATCCAAAACCGGCAAGCTGGACTTGTCCCTCTCCAAGATCGACACTGTCTGCTACCGTACGGCCCTGCTCGACTTCCTTTGCCGCCAGAATCAAGCCTTCCAACATCCCCCAGTCGCCGCCTGTTTTCACCGGCTGCAAAATCTGCCAGTCCTGACCCCGCCGTTCTGCAACCATCTCAAAGTCCTGATTTTTGAGATGCAACCGGGCGACTTTCTGCTTGGCCACTTCCACCACATGTCGGGGCGCGTTGGCTTGCCGCTGGGCCTCTTCAATCCGGGGATTGTCGTAAAAATAAAGATACCCCAGCAACAAAACAAACACCAGGGCAAACAAACCTGTACGTTTAAAACTCATAGATGTGTACCAAAGTGGTGGGCGGTTACCCTCGACGATGCCACCAGACAATCACCCCTGCCACCACCGGAACCGCCGGAAATGCGATCCAGGCAAACCATCGAATCCAGAAATCCGGCTTCCGGTCCAGGGGCCGAAACCGTCGTTTTCTGGGACGGATTGTAATCTTGTCATACTCGTCCAACAACCAGTTAATAGCATTCAAAAACAGATCTCCGTTGCCGTAGATCTCGATAAACTGATTGGACACAAAATCCGAATCTCCAAATGTCACAATACGCGTTCGATTTTTTCGATCTTCCACTGGCTTTTCGAAATCAAACGGCCCCAGAACCGCCATCGCCAGCCACTGTTTCCCCAGCCGGTCTTCACCGGACTGGTATTCGATGGCCTCTCTTTTTTTGTCTTTTAATGCCGCCAGATTTGTTTCCGCATAACTCCGTGCCGAAGACATCACCAGGGCCGTCACTTCGGCCCCCGGAATCGACCCCTTCTGTCGTAAAGACCGAACGAGCGGATAAAAAGTTACCAATCCCGTATGTTTTTCGGTAATCGGATGGCCCCCATATTCCGACGCAACCGGAACCGTAAAATCGGCCCCATCCATATGGTGCCCCTTATCCACAACAAAATCGTCGTTCACCTGCACTGACCATTCCAAGAGCACCGGCTCCAACCCCGTCTCTACAAGTGGGTCGAGCAAAAACAGGGCATCTCCCTCGGTGTTGAGAAAAGATCGGATCGCTTCCACCTCCAACGCTTCAAAAGCCGTCTGAGGACCCGCCACAATAAGCAGATCGCAATCTTCGGGGATGCGCCTGGTTCGCGCCAGAACCAGGGGCCGCACATCGTGATTGGCATCGGTTAGAAATTGCCGTGCCCGATAAAACCCCTTTTGCCCCCGATCTTCGGGCGAGCGTTCCCCGTGTCCCGAAAGCAAATAAATCAATCGCTGATCGTCACGAATCACCCGGACAATCGCATTGGTCAACGCCTTCTCATCGCTTTCGGCCACCCGTTCTTCTCGCCCCCCACACTCGACAACCAGAACCTTATCCACCTTCACACGATAGCGCTCTGCCTCCAGAGGTACCCTGTCCAAATCCACAAAACGGTAGCTGAATCGCCGGCTGTGATAGCCGTATTGTTTGAGCAAATCTTCGAGCCGAACCCGCTCTTTATTGGTCTCTTTAAAAAAAGCCACCACATTTACATCTTTCCGCAAATCTCCCAAAATCGTTAGTGTCTGGTTGGACAACGAGAAGACTTTCCGGCTGGTGAGATCAAACCGAGAATAATATCGGTCTGACAAAAGGTTCACCACCACCAGAATGCCCAGCACCATCAGCACGACTGTAAATGCGTTGGATCCGTACTTCACCGTCCGGCTTCTCAAAAATCCTGCCATAGCTATTGTCTCCACCTGCGGGATTCGAGCCCGGTATGGGTTACAAACAAAAAGAACACGGTCACACTCAGGAAAAAGACAATATCACTGGTATATACAACCCCCCGGATCATATCCCGGGTATGGGCAGGAATGGACAAATACCACAAGATCTGGGCCAGGGTATCGCTGGCATACCGGGCAGACCAATCAATGGTCCAGAGCATCAGCAACATAAAAAAGGATAGGACCACCGCCACAATCTGGTTTTCCGTCAACGAAGATCCCAGAATCCCGACACTGATAAACGTGGCCCCCAGCAACAACGTCCCCATGGAACCGGAAAACACCGGCCCCCATTCAATCCGCGCATACTGGGACAAAAGGCCGATAAAGCTTAAAGCCGCCACTTCCATCAATACATAAAGCGTAAAGCACGCGAGAAACTTACCCATCAGGATCTGCCAATTTGTCAATGGAGAGGTCGCCAACAGTTCAAACGTGCCGATCCGCTTTTCTTCGGCATACAGCCGCATCGTCAGCATCGGTGTCACCATGGTCCAGATAAACGTCTGCCAGTTAAAAAATGCCTCGACCACCGCCTGGTTGACATTCAACTGTTCCCGCTCGGTATGCTCACTCCGCTCCAGAAACACAAAAATATCGTGAAATTGTAGCACTTCGTTGCGAAACGCAAACCCGCAGATCAACAGGAACCCCCCGGACACCACATAGGCAATGGGGGACCCGAAATAGTGCCGCATTTCTTTGGAAAATATCGCACCGATATTGCCCATCAGTCGGTTGCCTCCTCGGTGGTCAATTCATGAAAAATATCTTCCAGAGACATCCCTTCCTGCCGAATCTCCAAAAGGCCAATTCCCTGCTTTGCCACGCAGGCGGCCAACGCGGCCCTCAAATCATCTCCTACAGGCGTATCCACATACAACCCCGGGGGCGCATCCTCGGCCCGCCCTTCGGCAAGGAACACCTGCTGTACGCCCGGCACCATCTGAATGGCCGCCATTGCTTTTTCGGCCTCCCCGGATATTTCCAGATAAATCCGCCTGGACCCCATCAGCTTCTCCGACAAATTCTCTGTCCGGTCTTCGGCAACAATCTTGCCATTGGCAATAATCAGCACCCGATGACACGTCATCTCCACTTCCGGCAAAATATGCGTGCTCAAAATCACCGTTCGCTTCTCGGCCAATTCCTGAATCAAATGCCTCACTTCACGCACCTGATTCGGATCTAATCCCGCGGTGGGCTCATCCATAATAATCACATCTGGATCGTGAATAATCGCCTGGGCAAGCCCCACCCGCTGTCGGTATCCCCTGGACAGATGTCCGCACAATTGATCGGCCCGATCGCTAAGCCCACACTGGTCCATCACCCTGGCAATCCGCCCCTCCCGGTTTGCTTTGGGCACCCCCTTTATTTTTGCCACAAAACCCAGATAGTGTTTCACCCGCATATCCATGTACAGCGGCGGCGTTTCCGGCAAGTAGCCGATCCGACGCTTCACTTCCAGGGGGTCTTCAAAAATATCATATCCTGCCACCCGGGCAGATCCTTCCGAAGCAGATAAAAAGCAGCTGAGCACCCGCATGGTCGTGGTCTTGCCTGCTCCGTTAGGTCCCAGAAATCCCACAATTTCGCCTTGTCTCACCTGAAAGGAAATTTCATCCACGGCCGTAAAAGAACCGTATCGTTTTGTCAAATGCTCCACTTCAATCACAGGTTCTTCTCCATTCCGGGGTACACGCTAGGTCCGAATTCTGCGGGCCCGAATTCTGAAAAACTGCATCAGAGGATCGACGTAGGACTTTCCAGCGTTGATTTCGACCGTATCCATCCCGATGGACCGAAACATGCTTTCCCGATCTTCCCGCCTCCGTTTGGCCTCTCGCGCAAACAGATCCCGCACTTCCGAATCGGCAAAATCCACCAGAATTCCCTCTCCGGTTTCCGCATCTTCCAATTCCACAATCCCAATATCGGGCAACGCCATCTCCCGGGGATCTTGCAATGCGATGCCCACCAGATCGTGGCGTCGATTGGCCACCCGAAGCGGGGCTTCAAAATGGGTATCCATAAAATCGGAGACCAGAAATACCACACTTCGCCGTGTCGTCACGCGGTTCAAATACTCCAGGGCCTTTCCCAGATCAGTGCCCGATCGCTTGGGGCGAAAATACAACATTTCCCGGATGACCCGCAACACATGCTTCTTGCCCTTTTTGGGCGGAATAAATGCTTCCACCTCATCCGTAAAAATAATCAAACCCACCCGATCGTTGTTCTGAATGGCCGAAAAAGCCAGAAGCGCACAAATCTCAACTCCCACTTCCCCTTTCATCTGTTCCACCGTCCCGAAATCTCCCGAAGCACTCGCATCCACCATCAAAATAACCGTCAATTCCCGCTCTTCCTCAAACACCTTCACAAACGGTTCGCCCATCCGGGCCGTCACATTCCAATCGATGGTGCGAATATCATCCCCCGCCTGATAATCTCGCACTTCCGAAAACGCCATCCCCCGACCTTTAAACACAGAATGGTATTCGCCGGCAAATACGGTATTCACCAGATGGCGCATCCCAATCTCGATTCGTTTGACTTTTTTGAGAATTTCGGCGGGGACCATAAGAAATCAAATCACAATCGGTTAAATGACTTGCCTGAAAAATAGAAGACCTATGGCACTTCAACGTGGTCGAAAACCTGACGGATCACATCTTCCGACTCAATCTCTTCGGCTTCGGCTTCATAGGTCAAAATCACCCGATGGCGCAACACATCCATTCCCACTGCCTTCACATCCTCGGGGGTCACATATCCCCGGCGTCGAAGAAACGCATGGATCTTGGCGGCCTTGATCAGGAAAATCGATCCCCGAGGGGAAGCCCCGTATTCGATCAGCCCTTGCAAATCCTGGAGCCCATATGCCGCCGGATCGCGCGTGGCCAGGACCAGGTCTACAATATAATCCTTAATCTTCGCATCCACATATATCTGATCGGCCACCCCCCGGGCCTGGATCAGGTCGGCAGTCGAAATCACGCCCTCCACCACTGGCACTTGCCCCCCCCCCATCCGCTCAACAATCATCCGCTCTTCCTGCTTATTGGGATAGGTAATCTTCACCTTGAGCATAAACCGATCGACCTGTGCCTCGGGAAGCGGATAGGTCCCTTCCTGCTCGATCGGGTTTTGCGTGGCCAGCACCAAAAACGGATCGGCCATCTCAAACGTCTCGTTGCCAATGGTCACCTGCCGTTCCTGCATGGCTTCGAGC
>JAPUJS010000490.1 GCA_027296045.1 bacterium
CTTTGGGCTGAGCAGTCCTTAAACGTGCAATGCCTATGAGAAGGTCGCGCCTGATCCAACGTGAGAATCAGGCAGCTTCCCGGCTCTGCCCCAATCTGCCGAGGATCGGGACGGCCTTCTCATGATTTACCAACCCTGTGAAGTGAAAGGAGAGCAGACACCTTTCGGAAAAATTCGCTTGCAGGCCTGGACGAGGCATCGGGTTTGACTTTGCAACTTTCTCGATCTACAGAAGCGTTCTGGAAGTTTGCTGCGCAAGATGCTGTTGCTGAAATAAAATCGGGAAGGCGGTGCGAGCCTGTTTGGGAGGACGTATTCGGTTTTCGAACCGCGTCAGGCAATATCCCGGCTTTGCCCACTTGGTCGGAAATTGGTACAGACTTCCTCTGTGCTTAAACTGCCAGACCGCCGGGCGCCCCAAGAATCACCCCGGGGCGTCCGGATGATTGTTGACCCATTGATCTGCAAATGAGATCAGTGGGTTTTTTTCGGTGGGACCAAAAAAAGAGGTTTCGCAAGCGGTGTAGGCTTGTTATGTTGGGGGAGAAAGCAGTACGGTGTGGCCCAAGATAAGGAGAGTGACCATGGACCTTGCAAATTCGAAGCTGTCTGCTGAGGATCTCTATCGCCAGCGGACCCAGACTTCCGAGGCGTTGTCCCGACGTGCCCGAGAGGTGTTTCCCAGCGGGGTGACGCACGACAGCCGATTTATGCAGCCCCACCCCATTTCGATCGATCGGGCAGACCGTTCCAGGAAATGGGATGTAGATGGCAACGAATATGTAGATTATTTCGGTGGCCATGGAGCGTTGATCCTGGGGCATAACCATCCGGAAGTGACGGGGGAGGTTCGGGAGCAGCTCTCCCGTGGAACCCATTATGGGGCATCGCACGAACTGGAATTGGAATGGGCCGAACTGGTCCGGTCGCTCATTCCCTGTGCCGAAAAAGTTCGGTTCACAGGGTCAGGAACCGAGGCGACCATGCTGGCTTTTCGGGTGGTCAGGGCTTTTAGCGGGAAACCGAAGATTTTGAGGTTTGTGACCCATTTCCACGGCTGGCACGATCAGGCGGCGTTTCACAGCCACGAATCTCTGCCTGCAGGCATTCCTCCTGCACTGGCGGAAAATATCGTGCTGTGTGAACCGAACGACCTGGAACAGGTTCGCCAGAAGCTGGAATCACAGCAGGATATTGCGGCTGTGATCCTGGAACCCACGGGGGCCAGTTTTGGGCGGGTGCCCACGTCGGGCGCGTTTCTAAAAGGCTTGCGGGAGCTTAGCGAACAATATGGTGTGCTGCTGATATTCGATGAGGTGATTTCCGGGTTTCGGTGTTCTCCCGGCGGCGCGCAGGCCTATTATGGGGTGACGCCAGACCTGACTTCTCTGGCCAAGATTTTGGCGGGAGGATTTCCCGGGGGGGCACTGGTGGGACGGGCAGACGTGATGGATGGGATGTCGATGCGGGATGACCCCGGGTGGAATGTCGGTGGTCGAGTGGCCCACCAGGGGACCTTCAACGCCAATCCAATTTCTGCCCGTGCCGGGTTAACCACTTTGAAGCTGATTGCGGAGGGAAATATCACCGAACAGGCAAATCAGAAGGGGGCGGACCTGAGAGAGGCAATGAATGAGGTTGCTAGAAAGCAGGGATCCAGCTGGGTGGTTTATGGTGAGTTTTCCGGGTTTCACATTTTTGTGAATACCCAGGATGTGGACATCAGCCTGGAAGCTATTTACGCCGGAAGAGTACCCCACACAACCCTGAAGCAGCCTATGTCTCTGGTCCACCAGACCCGGATGGCCTTTCTTGCCGAAGGGATCGATCTGATTTCCTGGCCGGGTGGATTGGTTTCGGCTTTCCATTCGGAGGAAGATCTGGAGCAGACAGCCGAAGCCTACGGCAGGGTGCTGGAGCGGTTCAACCCTTCCCGACATTGATATGACTTTGGGGAGGCATAGGCATCTGACAGGGCACAGGTTGTCCTGCCTTCTCTTTAGGAGTCTGAACGATGAAATTGCAAGATCAGGTGGCCATCATTACAGGAGGGGGACGCGGGATCGGTCGGGCAACGGCACTGGCTTTTGCACAAGAAGGCGCAAAGGTGGTGCTTGCTGCGAAGACAGAGGCAGAGATTGAGGCTGTTGCAAAGGAGGGGCAAGCAGCCGGGGGAGAGGCGATGGCAGTGGTCACGGATGTAACGGAAAAGAGCGATGTTCAAGCACTGGTGTCCCAAACCCTGGAGCGATTTGGCCGGGTGGATATTCTGGTCAATAATGCCGGGGTGGCAATCCACAATTTGATTCCGAATATCATGGAGGCCGATTGGGATTTGAATATCGCGGTGAATTTAAAGGGGGTTTTTCTCTGTACTCAGGCGGTATTTCAACCTATGTGCGATCAAGGCTCCGGCCATATCATCAATGTATCGTCGGTTTCGGGTAAAAATGGCCATGCAAAAGGGGGCGCTTACTGTGCTTCCAAGTGGGGCGTTGTGGGGTTCACGGAGGTGACGAACAATGAAGGAAAACTCTTTGGTGTAAAAGCCTCGGTTGTCTGCCCCGGCCCGGTTGATACGCGGATGCGCCGTGAAAACCACCCGGATGATGTGCTGGAAAATTTGACCCAGCCGGAAGAGGTCGCAGATCTGATTCTTTTTTTAGCCGCCCAATCGCCACGTGCACATACCCTGGAAGCTGTGATTCGCACGCCATTGATGTAGGAGGAAGACCATGAAGATTTTGTTAAACGACCGCCTTGACCCACGCCATCAAGAGCAAATTCTGGCTGTATCGGACGATGTTGAGCTTGTCGTGCCCGAGTCGAAAGAGGAAGCGCTGGAAGGGATGCCCGAGATTGAGGTGGTGTTTGGGGGGCTGAATCGAGACCTGTTCAGACGGGCGGAACGCCTTCGGTGGGTCCAGACCTGGGGAGCGGGGGTGGATGGCATGTTGACCCCGGAATTTGCGAATAGTGAGATTATTTTGACCAGTGCCAAAGGCACTGTGGGGGTGCATCTTGCCGAGCATGCAATGGCGCTCCTGCTGGGGTTGACCCGGGGCATTGCCTGGGCGGTGCGGAAACCCAGTTGGGACCAACGGATGCCCATCCGGATGGCCTCCTGGGAATTGATTGACCGAACGATGGGCATTGTGGGGTTGGGAGGGACAGGGCGGGATCTGGCCGTTCGGGCAGGTGCTTTTGGCATGAAGATTATGGCCGTAGATCCAGAAGATGTCGATTTGCCCGATGCGGTGGATTCGTGCTGGAAGATGGACCGTTTTCACGACCTCCTGGAGGTATCCGATGTGGTCGCCATCTGTTGCCCTCGCACGCCCGAGACCGAGGGGATGTTTGACCGGGAAGCTTTCCGGCGGATGCAAAAACACGCGCTGTTGATCAATGTGACCCGTGGCAAAATTGTGGATGAAGCGTCGCTTCTGGAGGCACTTGAAGCTGGCGAGATTGCAGGCGCAGGGCTGGATGTGGTTCCCCAGGAACCCCTGCCGGAAGATCACCCGCTCTGGAAAATGGAAAATGTGATTATCACGCCGCACACGGCCGGAGGGTCTCCCAATCGGCAGGATCGGATTGTCGGCCTGTTTTGCGATAATCTGAAACGCTTGATGGCCGGCGAGCCCCTGCTCAGTGTGATTGATAAACAAAAGGGGTATTGACGATGAAGATCACAGATATACAGGTGTTGCCCGTGGATCGGTATCTGTTTGTACAGGTGCATACCGATGAGGGAATTGTGGGATTGGGTGAGTCCGGTACGTGGGGATATTTGCTGGCTTCCGGTCAGGTGATTGAGGATTTCAAGAAGTACTTGATTGGACAGGATCCACTGCTGATTGAGCATCACTGGCAATATCTGTACCGAAATACGCATTTTAGAGGGGCAGCGATTATGGGAGCGT
This sequence comes from bacterium, assembly GCA_027296045.1. Taxonomy (GTDB): domain Bacteria; phylum Latescibacterota; class UBA2968; order UBA2968; family UBA2968; genus JAPUJS01. The sequence continues at coordinate 3,924 of JAPUJS010000490.1, forward strand.
TGAGTGCGATTGATATCGCGCTATGGGATATTGCGGGTAAATATTTCGGGGTTCCAGTGTATCAACTTCTGGGAGGAAAATGCCGGGAGAAGGCTCGAGTTTACTATCACGTCAAAGGAGACACAAGAGAAAAGCTCGTTCAAGGGTGTGTCGAGGCCAAAGAAAAGGGCTTTTCGGCCGTGGGGCACCTGACGCCTTTTCTGGATGAGCCGCGTTCGACTCCTTATTTTAAAACGCATTCGGACAAGATGAAGGATGCCATCGATACAGTTGCCGCCTATCGGGACGCCGTGGGCGACGATGTTGATTTATGTATCGAAATCCACCGCCGTTTGGAGCCTGCCGAGGCGATTGTGTTGGGGCGAGGAATCGAACCCTATCGGCCCTTCTTTTTTGAAGACCCCATACGGCCCGATAATTTTGACGCCATGGCCGAGGTGGCACAAAAGATCAATATTCCAATTGCAACCGGGGAGCGCCTGCACACGATCTATGAGTTTCAGATGCTTTTGACAAGAAACGCCGTTCAGTATGTGCGTCCCGATGTGTGTATGTGCGGGGGGATCTCGCACGCAAAAAAAATCGCGGCCCTGGCAGAAGCCCACCATGTAGGGGTCGTGCCGCACAATCCGCTCAGTCCGGTGAGTACAGCAGCCTGTATTCAACTGGCCGCGTGTATCCCAAATTTTGTATTGCAGGAGTTTCCAGCAGGAGAAGACCGGCCTCCCAAAAGTGAGATTGTCAAGGAGACGCTTCAGGTAGAGGGCGGGTATATCATCATTCCGGATGCGCCGGGGATTGGCATTGAGCTGGTCGAAGGTGCGATGGAGAAATTCCCCTTTAAAGAACGAGACCGTGTGACCCGGCTAAATGTAGACGGGTCTGTGATGGACCAATAGGCCTGCAAGAATGGTTGAAACTTTCTGAATGCGGTTCTGGACTGTATAAAGAAAAAGTGGTTGATTTGTGACGGTGGTTACAACATTTGTTCCTTTTTTGAGCGATATTTTAAGCACGCAGTCTCGGTCAGGGGTGAACCGAGGCTGAGTGCCCTTCTCCCAAGTAGGCGCCGCTGTGTTGTCGGCTACCGAAGCGGGGGAAGGGCGTTTTTTGTGAAATGGAAGGATGAAGCAGAAGCCGGGGGGGTTGGAATTCAGGTTTATCTGGATCTGGACGAGAATGTGCCCCTTGTAAAGGATACTGTGACAGGGCTTTATAATATTATCTTGAATCCACACCAACAAAATGAAAAGCCAGACCTGTTTCAAAAACGTGGAGAAGCGCCTGGCCTGGTCTGGTGGATGGTCGGAGCGTCCATCAGACCCTATGATTCGAAAATAACGAATTTGGCTGCCTGGAGATTTCTCCGGGACGGCCATTTAAGATCCGGTGGCCCCCCGATCCGCCGGATCTTTTTTTGTTGCCTGCAATAGGAATGCCAGGGGTATCCGAAGCCCTTCACAGGCTGTAGCGAATTTCATCCAGCCGATATCTCCACCAGAGGGTTTTCTTCAGTTTCCCAAGGGCACTGGCGTGGCGGAGTGAAATGGCGGCTTCGCTCATGCCCAGGACTTCCGCGATCTCTCTCAGGATCAGAAATTCGTAGTAGTAGAGGGCCAGCACCACATATTCTTTCTGGGGCAACTCGGCAAGTGCTGTCACCAGGTAGTGGACCAATTCCTCCCGTTCGATGCGGTCTTCGACCTGATCGGGTTCCCTGGGCACAAACGGCACATCTTCGGTTTCTTCCGGGCGGTTGACAACCAGGCCATCCAGGGAAACGTGTCGATCCGATTCTGCCCGGGCGAGGATATCCCAGATGTCCTGGAGGGGCAGGTCCAATTCTTCTGCCAGTTCGCTTTCGTTGGGCGTGCGACCCAGGCGCTGTTCCAGACTTGCGCGTGATTTCTCCAGGCGTCTGATTTTCTGTCGCACCCTTCTGGTCGGCCAGTCCTGCCTGCGAAGGTGATCCTGGATGGCCCCCCGGATGCGAAGCGAGGCATAGGCCGAGAAGGGCACACCCGTATCGGCCTGATAGCGCTGGGCGGCTTCAAGAAGCCCTTCCAGTCCCACCTGGTAGAGGTCATTGGCCGAAACGCTCTGGGGCAGCTTGTAGGCCAGCCGGTTGGCAATGGACCGAACAAACGACAGGTATTTTTCAGGTTGTGGTAGGGACACGAGCACTTTCCCGGTAGGTAGAAAAAAGACACTTCCTCTTTATCGTTTATCGGCAACAGGGGGTGCAGTCTTTAACGGAATTTTGATAAATAAATATTTGAACAATTTTTTAACAATTAGAAATCATGCCAGATTCCCTCCAGATACGATGGTTCAGATACTTGCCTCGCATTGGGCCTGACTGTATATTAGTCCGACCTTTTTCCATTTCGTCTGTATGTGAACCCACGGTGGCCAGAGTAAGTCAGGTTTTTGATGGGCGCGATTCAAAACCAGAATATCCCACCGGATGAAGGGGCGACCGAAGAAACGATGAAATCGCCCCTTTCGTTCTGGTCTTTGACGCTGGGTACCGGTCTTTGTGTGCTGGCAACCATTGCCGGATCCTACGCCCGGTTTATTCTACACACCACCCGGTTGGACCAAAATCACCTGTCGGTTGCCGCTGTTTTCCCCCTGGTGCTAATCGCCCTGGTGCTAACACGCCCTCTCAAATTGAGCCGGGGCGAGTTGATTGTGATTTTTAGTATGGCCCTGATCGGGGCCACGATGCCAACCTATTTTATTGGCAAGTTGATCGCCAATTTCACGGTTCCCTACTATCTGGCTACTCCGGAAAACCAGTGGGCGGAATATTTTGATCCGTTTCTTCCCGGATGGATAGTGATGCCCAAGGGAGAAGCACTCCGGTGGTTTTTCGAAGGGCTTCCGGTGGGTGCAACCATTCCCTGGGATGCCTGGTGGATTCCCTGTTTCTGGTGGCTGACAGTCATCGCTGCTTTCTACGGATGTTGTCTGTGTTTGATGGTGATCTTGAGAAAGCAGTGGGTGGAACACGAGCGAATCAATTACCCCTTAATGGAAATGCCGCTTGCCATTCTGGAAGAACCGGAGGAGGCTGGTTTTTTTCGCATTCCCATTTTCAACCAGCCCCTGTTCTGGGCCGGATTTGGCCTCACGCTGTTTATCATTCTCTGGAATATGATTTCGTATTTTAATCCCACTTTTCCAACCATTCCCTGGCGTTTTGAGCCCATTAGTTTTGGCAGACTTTTTCCGGCCATTCCAACCCGGCTTTATCTGATGGTCGTTGGATTCGGCTATTTCATCAATCTGGATATTTCGTTCAGCCTCTGGGTTTTCAATTTGCTGACCACTCTGGAAATCGGGTTCTTCAATCAATTTGGATACAAAGCTGGTGCGGACGAAGAATATTCGACCACTCCGCTTGCGATGGGATCCCAATCGATGGGGGCTTTTGTGGTGATTATCCTGGTGGGCTTCTGGATGGCCCGGCGACATATCGCTGCGGTGTTCCGAAAGGCGTTTCACGGCGATCCAGAAGTCGACGATTCCGATGAGATTATGTCTTATCGGGCAGCGGTGTTTGGATTTCTGGCCTGCGGCGTTTACCTGTTTGTCTTTCAGCTTGCAACCGGGATGGAATTCAAGTATGTACCGCTGTTCCTCTTTGGCGTGCTGGTGATGTATCTTGGCTTGACGCGTGTGATTGCCGAGACGGGTTTGATCACGATTCGAGCGCCCCTGATGCCGCAGCCTTTTGCGATGTTTTTGCAGGGAACCGACGGGTTGACGCAGCAGACAATGGTGTCTATTGCGCTGTCCTATTCTTGGTGTAGCGACACCAAGACGACCATTATGCCTGCCCTGGCCCATTCCGTTCGACTCTACGACACCCTTCGATTTCACAAACGGAGGTTGCTTTTTGCGGTTCTCGTGGCAATGGCAGCCGGGGTGGTCGCCACTTTCCTTTTTACCATTTATATGGGCTATATGGATGGGGCCGCAAATTACGGTGGGATTTTTGAGGGCGGACTGGCGCGGTATCCCTGGGACAATCTGGTTAAAAAGTCGAAAGAAGCGTTTGGTATTCAGTGGAAGCCCATCGGCTATATGGCCATTGGGGCGGTGGTGACCGGGTTGACAACCTTGATGCGCTATCGGTATTCCTGGTGGCCGCTGCATCCTATCGGGTTTGCGGCCGGACCCGTGTATCCGGTAAACCGTGTGATTTTTCCGATCTTTATCGCCTGGGCGACCAAATCTGTGATTCTCAAATTAGGCGGGATTCGAGCTTTTCGGGCGGGCAGGCCCTTTTTTATTGGGTTGATTCTGGGACATTTTGTCGGGGCCGGAATGTCGTTTGCGGTCGATATGATCTGGTTCCTCGGTCAGGGACACAGCATTCCGTTTTCAGATTAGAAAGGAAGAGACGGTGCGGGCGTTTTTTTTCTGGGAACCGGTCGGGGGACTCACCCTCCAGCACAAGTGCAACCCATATGCAGGATTGCTGGCACAAGAGCTGGAAAAACGGGATATTCACCTCGAACTGGGCGAATATGATTTACAGAAGACCTGGCTGGAGGAGAATCGGCGAGATTTTGATGTTTTGCATCTGCACTGGTTGCATTATTTTTACCGCAGGGAAACCTTGGAAGAAAGCGTGACGGCATACAGGCATTTTGCCGAGAATTTAACGTATGCGAAAAAAGTGTTGGGATATCGAATTGTCTGGACCTTACACAATGTGTATCCCCACGAACGGCCTTTTCCCGAACTGGATCACCTGGCCCGGCTTTTGGTATGTAGTCTTGCAGACGCGATCACAGCGCATTGTACGTATGCGGCAGATCTGGGCCGACGTTTGTTTCATATTTCCGAGGAGGTGCATGTCATTCCTCACGGGAATTTTATCGATGCATTTCCAAATGCAGTGAGCCGAGAAGCCGCCCGAGCACGCTTCGGTTTTAGCAAACAGAATTTTGTGTATCTTTTTTTTGGAAATGCCAGGGCATATAAAGGGATTGAACATCTGGTACGGGCTTTTTCTGCGGTTCAGGATACCGATGCCCGTCTGCTTTTGATGATGAGACGTGCGTTTAATCCCGAATACGCCGATGGTGTGATACAAGAAGCCGAGCAGGATTCCAGGGTCCGGGTTTTTACATCGGCCTTTTTTCCAGAGAGCGATTTTCAGTACTATCTGAATGCGGCCGATGTGGCTGTGTTTCCGTTTTCCGAAGTGTTAACTTCCGGTTCGGCAATCGCGGCCCTGTCGTTCGGTTTGCCGGTGATTTTGCCCCGGCTGGGGTGTTTGCCCGAATTGATCGACAACCGAATGGGTATGCTGTACGATGCAAAGGCGTCGGAGGGGTTAAGAGATGCCCTCCTGAAGATCCGGGAATTGGATATCGGGAGGGCCCGGGAAGCTGCTCGCCAACGGGCGGAGGAATTAAACTGGTCGGACATTGCCGATCAACTGGCGGCATTGTATTACGCCCAAGAGGGGTGGTTATGAAAATTACGGGTTTGGAATTGGATGCAGTCCATGTAAATCATCGGGGCGACTGGATTTTTGTCCACATTTTGACGGACGACGGCTTGAGGGGCGTGGGCGAAATGCGGGCTGCAAAGGGATATGAGGACCGGCTACGGGATGTCAGAACACTGGTCGACCACTTGAAAGGGCGCAACCCGTTTGAAATCGACCAGATTGTGTCGGAATATGGAGACCCCGATGCCAATCGCAACCAGGTGGCCGCACTCAGTGCGGTGGAGCCTGCCTTATGGGATCTGAAAGGAAAGGCACTGGGGGTGCCGGTTCATGAGCTGATGGGGGGCCGGTGTCGCGATGAGATTCGCCTGTATGCCAATATCAATCGGGCAACAACGGATCGGTCTCCGGAAGGGTTTGCAAAAAATGCAGCCGCTGCGGTTGCAGATGGGTTCGATGCCGTTAAACTGGCGCCTTTTGACGGGATGCCCCGAGGGGTCGATAGCGCGCAGGAAGCAGGAAAGGGGATTGCCTGTATGCGGTCCGTGCGGGAGGCGATTGGGCCGGATACCGACCTTTTGATTGACTGCCACAGTCACTTTAGCGTCAAGGGAGCTCTGGAAGTGGCAGACGCGTTGCGGGAGTTCAATCTGTTCTGGTATGAGCAGCCCACTCCAGAAGCAAATATCGAAAATGCGGTGGCCGTTAAGCAGCAGTGCAGACTGACGGTGGCGGGAGGCGAACAACGTGCGTTCCGGCAGGGCTGGATCGACGTATTCGAAAACAAAAGTATGGACGTGATTATGCCCGATGTGACGGTTGTTGGGGGGCTTGGGGAATTGAAAAAGGTGAGCGAGATGGCCGATGCCTGGGGGATTCCAACCGCTCCGCATGGTCCGTTTGGACCCATTGCAATCGCCTGCCATGTCGAAGCCATGGCCGCCCACCCGGGGTTTCTGATTCTGGAGTTTGCCTGGGGCGAAACAGATTGGCGGCATACTCTTATTTCTCCCCAGGAGGAAGTGGTGAATGGACGCATCCAGGTCAACGACCGCCCCGGTTTGGGATTTGAGCTCAACCCGGAAGCAATCGATGCCCACAGGGTTGCGTTGGATTGAACGGTGAAAGGAGAGAGGGATGTTTAAAAGTTTAACTCCCGGGGCAATCGGGGTGAAAGCCGAATTGAAAGATGCTCTGGCTTATGCAAAGGCCGGGGGATTTCAGGGGTTGGATGTGAATATTCGGGAAGTAGCAGGCCTGGTAGAAACCCAGGGAGCAGACTATGTGAAAGATCTGTACGAAGAAGCCGGTTTGCAGATCGGCACCTGGGGCCTGTCCGTGGCCTGGAACGGACCGGAAGAAGACTACAAAAGCGGATTGGAAAAGTTACCTGCCCTGGCACGGGCCGGGGCAAGTGTGGGAGCAACGCGGGTTTGTCAATGGATACCCTCCGGATCGGATGATCGCAAGTTTCGCGAAAATTTCCGATGGCATGTGGACCGTTTGAAACCGATCGCCGAGATTTTGAGCGACCATGGGTGCTATTTGGGGCTGGAATTTTTAGGCCCCCAGACCCTGCGGACCGGGAAGAAGTACGGGTTTATTTATACCATTGGTGGCATGCTGGCCCTGGGCGATGCGGTTGGCACTGGAAATATGGGCCTGTTGCTGGACTGTTGGCACTGGTATACCAGCCTGGGGGCGATTGAAGATTTGAGAACCTTGACGGCAGAAGATGTGGTGCACGTCCATGTCAACGACGCGCCTTCCGGGGTTTCTCTCTGGGACCATATTGACAACCAGCGTGCGATGCCATCTGAGACAGGCGTCATCGACCTGGTCGGGTTTTTGGAAATCTTACATGAAATTGGATATGACGGCCCGGTAACGCCGGAACCTTTTAATCAGCGGCTTCGGGAATTGCCCGCTGAACAGGCGGTTCGGGAGACGCACGAGGCCCTTGATAAAGCCTGGAAGGCGGCGGGGCTTTCTTAAATGCGAAGGGGATAAACAGGATGGAAGGTTTTGTTGCAAATTATATCGAGCAGAATGTCGCACTTTTGTCGACACTAGAACCCGGCAACATTGCAGGTATCATCGCCCGGTTTGAAACTGCAAGGGAGGCGGGACAGCGGATTTATGCGATCGGGAACGGGGGCAGCGCCAGCACCGCGTCCCATTTTGTAAACGATATGGGAAAAGGGGCTTCTATTGGTCGGGATAAACGCTTTAAAATCATCTCTCTGACGGACAATGTGGAGTGGATGACGGCTTTGAGCAACGATTTGTGTTATGAAGATGTGTATGTAGAGCAGCTCAAGAATTTTGCCGAGCCGGGGGATGTGTTGCTGGCCATCAGTGGCAGTGGGAATTCAGAGAATGTGCTTCGAGCCGTGCGATATGCCAATGAGGTGGGGTGTGTTAGCGTAGGATTCACCGGGTTCCAGGGGGGGCAGTTGAAAGATCTGGTCCACGAATGTGTGGTGGTGCCTTCCGATCATATGGGACGCATCGAGGATATGCATGTGATTTTGCAGCATATGATCTGTTATTACTTCATGGAACAGGATTGAAGATGTATTGGGCGGGGGTTCTTTTGGCTTTCTTGGGTCTGGATCTGGATGTTGGATACTATCTCCATCTGGTCAAAGGGCAGGCAAATTTGCTCTGGAACCGAGAGCCCATTGAGCGCGTGTTGAAGCAGCCGGATCTCGACCCAGAAATTCGGAAGCGTTTGCTGTTTATCCAGGAGGTGAAGACATTTGCACAACAGCAGATCGGCCTGGTTCCTTCCCAGATCTATTCTTCTTTTGTGGATTTACACGGTCAACCGGTCTCCTGGAATTTAGCGGCCTGTCCCAAAGACCGACTCGATCCTGTCCGGTGGTCCTACCCGGTAGTGGGGAGCGCTCCCTACCGGGGTTATTTTGATCTGAAGCGGGCGAAAAAAGAACGGGATGCGCTGGAGGCAAAAGGATACGATACGTACCTCAGACCTGTCAGTGCCTATAGCACTTTGGGGTGGTTTTCCGATCCCATTTTGAGTTCCATGTTACAATATCGGGATGCGGATCTGGCCGGTCTGGTGATCCATGAAATGACCCATGTAATGGTGTGGATTCCTGGAGACGTCAACTTCAACGAGAGTCTAGCGAGTTTTGTGGGGGATGCGGGGGCCATTCTTTTTTTAAAGTCAAAATTTGGTCCGGACGCCCAGGTTGTTCGAGACGTTCTGATGGGTGCAGAAGACAATCGTGTGTTTCGCAGGTTTATGAAGGCATTTGCTGCCTCATTGGATTCTCTGTATGCCACGGATTTGACATTTGAAGAAAAAATTCAGGAGAGAGAAGTGGTTTTTGAACAGGCAAAAGAAAGATTTCAAACGCTTCCTCTCAAGACAAAAGCGTATCGAAATTTCCTGAATTGGAAAATGAATAATGCCCGGATGGTGCTCCACCGGATTTACAATGAAGAAGTGACTCTTTTTGAACAGGTTTATGAAGCACTGGACCGGGACCTGATTGGGTCTTTGGACGTGTTCATGGGGTGTGAAGATGCAGGCGACCCTTCGGCATATCTTGAGGATTGGCTGAAAAAAAAGGGGGACATTCCCTAACATGGCTGACAGAAAGGGTATCCGAAAGCTCTACTCGAAGATTTATCGGGAAGTGGGGCATATTCCAGAAGGGACGGTTGCAACCTATGGCCAGGTTGCAGATCGGGTGGGCGTGGGCCCCCGCCAGGTTGGCAAGGCCCTGTCGGAGCTTCCGCCGGATATTCGGTGTCCCTGGCACCGAGTCATCAATGCCGGAGGCAGGGTGTCGATCCGTAGTGGCAACCACAAAGATCATTTGAACCAGGAAGCCCTCTTGGAGTCTGAGGGGGTCGAATTTGTGAATGGGAAAGTGGATCTGGATATCTATCGGTGGGATCCAGAATATTGAGGAGACAGGTTGAGACTGAATATTTTTAAACCTTTCTGGCCATTTTTGAGACCCTATAAGCGTCAACTGGTGTTGGGGCTGATCCTGCTGACCCTGGCCCAGATCGTGGCGTCTGCGATGCCCTATGTGGTGAAATTGGCCATTGATACGGTCAAGGAATCTCTGGATGGAGCAGAAGGGACTGTATGGAGCAAACAGCAGGTCCTGGACGAAATTCTCTGGTATGCCGGTTTCATTTTTGGGCTGGCGATTGTCCAGATGGGCTTGCAGATCGGGATGCGGTGGTATATCAATTCGATTGCCAGGTATGCAGAATTTGATATTCGGCAGGTTTATTTTAGCCATTTGCTCAAACTTTCGTTGAATTATTACCACCAGACGTCGACGGGCGATCTGATGTCTCGGGCGACCAATGATCTGAATACCATCCGGATGTTTCTTGCATTTGGGATTCGGATGTTGTTCGACGGCGCCCTGGCCATTTCTATTACCCTGGCCGTGATGTGCTCGATTGATTGGCAACTTTCGATCTACACCCTGCTTCCCATGCCTTTTCTGGCCGTGGCGATGAGCCGGGTTGCAAGCGGGGTCCATATTGGATATCGAGATCTTCAGGAGCAATTTTCGACCATCAGCGCCCGGGTGCAGGAAAATCTCGCCGGCATTCGGGTGGTAAAGGCCTATGTGCAACGGGAAGGGGAGATCAAAGTATTTGACCGGTTGAACCGGGATTACCTGGAACGAGCCAAAAAACTGATCCGGCTGGAAAGTATCATCCGTCCCATTTCCTTCGCCATTGGGGGAGCTTCCCTGATTATGATTCTGTGGATAGGAGGGGAACGCGTCATCCGCGGGGAGATTTCACTGGGTGATTTCGTAGCGTTTAATGCCTATGTGATCAAACTGATGTTTCCCATGATGGCCATGGGGTGGATGATGGACCGGTATCAACGCGCCATGGCATCGATGGCACGAATTGAAGGAGTGTTGAGCCAGGAGCCGGAAATTTCAGATGCGAAGTCCCCAGAGCCTCTCACGGATATACGGGGTGAGATTACGTTTCGCAATCTCAACTTTTCCTATGACGGGACGCCGGTGTTAAAAAATATCAATCTCCACATTCCGGCCGGCAGCACGGTGGCCATTGTGGGTCGGGTTGGATCGGGAAAGACGACACTGAGCCGTCTGATTCCGCGCTTGATTCAGAGCGAACAAGAGGGCGTGTTTATCGATGGCGTTCCGGTGCAGCAGATTCCCTTAAGCCTGCTCCGGGAAAATATCGGATATGTGCCGCAAGATACGTTTTTATTTTCCGACACATTGCGTGAAAATATTGCATTTGGTGTGGAAGACAGTTCGGAAGAGGAGGTGAACTGGGCGTCGGAAGTGGCCCAACTGTCCAAAGACCTGAAGGACTTGCCCCAGGGTTTGGACACGATGTCCGGGGAGCGAGGTGTGACGTTGTCTGGGGGACAGAAGCAGCGCACGGCCCTTGCCAGGGCGGTGATCCGGAAACCCAAGATTCTGATTTTGGATGATTCGATGGCCAGTGTAGATACGCATACCGAGGAAGAGATTTTGAGCGGATTGAAATCGGTGATGGCAGATCGAACGACCATCCTGATTTCGCACAGGATTTCTACCGTGCAGGGCGCCGATCAAATTGTGGTGCTGGACGAGGGCGAGATTGCCGAACAGGGGACACATGAAGAACTGATCGCCCTGGATGGCATTTACACAGACATGTATAGACGCCAGCAACTTGCCCGCCAGTTGGATGAAATCTGATTATGGCTCAAGATACAGTCGATTTTCACGAAGAAGAAGTATCGGAGAAGTCTTTTGACCCCCGATTGATGTGGCGTCTGCTTGGGTATTTGAAGCCGTATTTGGGGTTGGTGATGCTGGCTTTTGTGTTGATCATGATGGCGTCGGTAGCCATGCAAGCAGGACCCTATTTGACCAAAATTGCGATAGACGATTATATTTTAAAGGGCGATCTGGCCGGTTTACACCAGATGGTCCTTCTTTTTGTAGTGCTGCTGGTGGTGCAGTTCACAACCTATTTTGTCCAGAATTATATCACGCAGATGACAGGCCAGCGGGCGATGTACGATCTGAGAAATCAGATATTCACCCACCTTCAAAAGCTTCCTCTGAAATTTTTTGATCGCACCCCAATCGGCCGGTTGATGACCCGAAATACCAATGATGTGGATGCGTTGAATGAGTTGTTTACCGACGGGGTGGTGGTGGTGTTCAACGATATTTTCACGCTCCTGGCCATTCTGTTATATATGTTTCATATGGACTCGGCACTGGGATTGGTGGCCTGTTCTGTCATACCGGTGATGTTTCTGGTCACTTTCTGGGTTCAGGGGAAGATGCTGCGGGCATTCCGTCGGGCACGAAGCAGGCTGGCTCGTCTGAACGCCTATTTGCAGGAAAATATCTCGGGGATGAGTGTGGTACAGCTTTTCAACCGGGAAGTTCGAAATATGGTGCAATTCCGGGGGATCAACCGGCGCTATCTGGATGCAAACCTGGAGTCGACCTTTTACAACTCGATCTACTTTCCGGTGATGGAAATGCTGGTGGCGATAACCATCGGTTTGATCCTCTGGTTTGGGGCAAGCGATGTGGTAGAAGGCAGGATCGAATGGGGGATTCTGGTGGCGATGTTGCAGTATATTCCCCGGTTTTTCTGGCCTATTTTGGAAATTTCGGAACGGTATGCAATCTTGCAGGCGGCCATGGCGTCTTCGGAACGTATTTTCGAGTTGCTCGATACCGAACCCGAACCCGCAGGGGGGGATTGGGCGCGAGATTCGGTGGCTGGAGAAATCGAGTTTGATGGGGTCTGGTTTGCCTACGTAGAGAAAGAGTGGGTGCTCAAAGATGTTTCTTTCCTGTTGAAACCGGGCGAAAAAGTGGCGATTGTAGGGGCAACTGGGTCGGGCAAGTCTACTATTATTAATTTGTTGTGCCGGTTTTACGATATTCAGAAGGGAACCATTCGTGTGGACGGCGTGGATATCCGGGAGTGGGAGGTAGAGTCCTTGCGACGCAGAATAGGGATTGTACAGCAAGATGTGTTTCTCTTTTCGGGGGATATTGCGTCCAATATTCGGCTCTCCAACGACCGGATTTCGCAAGATCAGGTGATGCAGGCGGCCAGAGATGTTAATGCCGCACCATTTATCGAGAAACTGTCCAACCAGTATGCCCACGTTGTTTCCGAACGGGGAAGTACGCTTTCGGTAGGACAACGTCAGCTCCTGGCATTTGCCAGGGCCCTGGCCTTTGACCCGGACATCCTGGTTCTCGACGAGGCGACTTCCAGTGTGGATACCGAAACCGAGACCTGGATTCAACAGGCCGTGGACCGTTTGATGGAAAATCGAACGTCCATTGTGATCGCCCACCGGATTTCGACTATTCGGAAGGCCGATACGATCATTGCCCTCCATCAGGGCACGATTCGCGAAAAGGGAACGCACGACGAGTTGATGGCCGTAAAGGGATTTTATTACCGCCTGCACCAATTGCAATATCTGGCGCGAGACGGCTAATTGGGACATGGAGAAACTTCGTTTAGTACTTGTGTTACCACGACCTTATTCGTATATTGGGAGGCCTACCGTTTATTTTTTTAGGCTCTGATGTAAGGGAGGTGGCGTGACCAAAGCCGATATTGTGAACCAGATTGCAGAGGCGACCGGCTTGACCAAGACCGATACAGCTGCTGTAGTAGAAGGGATGCTGGCCTCTGTAATTTCTGCCCTCCAGCAAGGAGACCATATCGAGATTCGCGGTTTTGGCACATTCAAAGTGGTCAGGCGGGCACCTCGAACCGGCAGAAATCCCAAAACCGGGGAAGTCATCAAGATTCCCTCCCGCCCCGTTCCAGTGTTTAATCCGTCCAAGGAGCTTCGGTCCAGTATTTCCGGATCCACCGTTACCACCTAAGGCAAGCAATCCCATAAGAGGAGGTGTATATATTGCCCAGCGGGAAAAAACGTAAACGCGCAAAGATTGCGACCCACAAACGCAAAAAACGTCGCAGAAGAGACCGGCACAAAAAGAAAGACCGTTAGGTCTTTCTGCATGCGTGTGGGGCATTAGCTCAGTTGGATAGAGCGCTAGTCTCCGGAACTAGAGGTCGCAGGTTCGAATCCTGTATGTCCCACCATTGGAAAAAAAGAGAGTCAAGAAATTGGCTCTCTTTTTTGTTTATAACCTATTGTAATTTATGATATTTACACGCATATGTTGC